>NZ_JAPELQ010000003.1:0-109503 GCF_026343635.1 Streptomyces sp. NBC_00038 | reverse complement strand
GGCCGCGGTGAGGGCCGCGGTGCGGGGGTGTTTGTGAGGGGGCCGGCCGCCGGCGGCGGTGTGGGGGTGGCGGGTTGGCGGTGTCGGCGGGTTGGGGTGCCGGCGGCTGGGTGTGGGGTTAGTTGGTGGGTGTGGGTGTGGGTGTGGGGTGGGTTTGGAGTTCGGTGTGGACGGCGGGGCCTCGGTGTTCGGTGAGGTCGATGGCGGCGAGGACGGAGGGGATGACGATGCTGGGGAGGAGGTGTTTGAGGAGGGTGCTGACGCGGTGGGGGAGGTCTTGGTAGTTGTGGAGGGCTTGGGACATGGCCTGGACGCCGGCGAAGGCGCCGACGACGACGTCGGCGGTCTCGGTGGGGTTGACGTGGGGGAGGAGTTCTCCTTGGGTCTGGGCTTTTTCGAGGAGTTCGATGCCTACGGCGCTCCAGTGGAGGAAGGGGCCGCTGCGGTCGAGTCCCTGGGCTTGTTGGTCGAGGGAGAGTCGGACGCCTGCGCGGACCATGGGGTCGGTCTGGAGGCGGTGGGCGTGCAGGACGACGGTGTCGACGAGTTGCTGCATTTTGCAGGCGCGGTCGGGGATGGGCAGGCGTTGGTCCTGTTGGTGCAGGACGCCTTCGGCGAGGTGTTCCTTGGAGGGGAAGTGGAAGTAGAGGGCGCCTTTGGTCACTCCGGCGGCGGCGAGGATCTCGCTGATGGTTGCGGCCTGGTAGCCGTTTTCCTCGAAGACCTTGGCTGCTGCCAGCAGGATCGTCTGTCGGGTCCGGATCGCCCGGTCCTGCTTCACCACGTGGGGCCTCCTGAGGTTGATGAGCCCGGAGACCCATAAAAAACCGTCCAGTTTGTATATTACAGCTGTTTGTGTTCGGCGCAGCCCCCTGGGTGGTACCGGATTCAAGGAATTGCGTAAAACCGTTGCTGCGGGAGTGGGGAGTGTGGTGGAGGGGCTGGGGTGGGGCGGGTGCGGGGTTGGTGGCTGTGTGGGGGAGGGGGTGCGGTGATTCTGGTGACGGGGGCGACGGGGACGGTGGGGCGTTTGGTGGTGGAGCGGCTGCCCGCCGGGCTGGGGGTTCGTCTGATGGCCAGGGATCCGGGGAGGATCACGGGGGCGGCGCCGTGGGTGGAGAAGGTGGCCGGGGAGTACGGGGATGCGGGGTCGCTGGCGCGGGCTCTGGCGGGGGTGCGGACGGCGTTCCTTGTCACCGCGCGGGTCGGCGGGGGGGATGATGCGGCGTTCGTGCGGGCGGCGTCATTGGCCGGAGTGCGGCGGGTGGTGAAGCTGTCCGCGGCCGGTGTGCTGGATGCGGGGGCCGGTGATGTGATCACGCGGTGGCAGCGTGAGGGTGAGGAGCTGCTGCGGGCCTCGGGGATGGAGTGGACGCTGCTGCGGCCGCGTGCGTTCATGTCGAACTCGCTGTCCTGGGCGGATTCTGTCCGGTCGGAGCGGACGGTGCGTGCGCTGTATGGGAGGTCGGGCAATGCCTGTGTGGATCCGCGGGATGTCGCGGAGGCCGCCGTGCGGGTGCTGACCGGGGAGGGGCATGCCTCGCGCGCCTACACGCTGACCGGGCCGGAGGCCGTCACCGCGGTGGGGCAGACGGAGCAGCTGGGCCGGCTGCTGGGGGTGGACCTGCGTTTCGAGGAGCTGGGCGTGGGCCGGGCGCGGGCGGTGCTGGCGGGGCGTTATCCGGCGCCGGTGGTCGAGGCGCTGCTGCAGAGCGCGGAGCGTCAGCGCGCGGGTGCCAAGGCCGGGGTGGGGGATGGGGTCACCGTGCTGACGGGCCGCCCGGCGGGCACCTTCGCCGCCTGGGCCCGGGACCATCTCGCGGCCTTCGCACCGGTCCCGGAAGAGGCCGGGACGTAGCCGGGGGGCCGGGGTGTCTTCGCCCGCCCGGGCCCACGACCGCCCCGGCGGCGCCTTCGCGCCGGTCCCCGGGGCGGGGCGGGGACGTGGCCGCCGGGCGTCTTCGCGGCCTGGGCCGGGGAGTGTCTCGCGGCCTTCCGCGCCCGGTCGCGGAAGGAGCCGGGCGGGGAACTGTCCCGCGGTGTTCGGTGCCGGCCCCGGGCGGGACGGGGACGTGGCCGCCGGGCGTCTTCGCCGGGTGGGCCCAGGGCCGTCCCGCGGTGTTCGCGCCGGTTGCGGAAGGAGCCGGGACGCAGCCGCGGGGCCGGGGCGGTGTTCGGGCCGGTTCCCGGGCGGGGCATGGCTGCGGGGGCGGGTGTCTTCGCCGCGCGGGCCGGGGAGTGTCTCGCGGCGTTCGCGCCCGGTCGCGGAAGGAGCCGGGCCGGGGGGCCGTCCCGAGGTGTTCGGTGCCGGTCCCGGGCGGGGCCGGGACGTGGCCTGCCGGGTGTCTTCGCCGGGGTGGGGCCAGGACTGTCGCGCGGTGTTCGCGCCGGTCCCCGGGCGGGGGGCCGGGGCGTGGCCGCCGGGGCGGGTGTCTTCGCCGGGGTGGGCCCAGGGCCGTCTCGCGGTGTTCGGACCGGTTCCGGGTGTGGCGGGGGCGTGGCCGCCGGGCGGGGTGGTTTCGCCGCCTGGGCCCAGGGCTGTCCCGCGGGCTTCGCGCCGGTCCTGGAAGGAGCCGGGACGGAGCCCGCGGGGCCGGGGCCGTCTCGCGGTGTTCGGGCCGGTCCCCGGGAAGGGAAGAAGGGGACGTGGCCGCCGGGCGGGGTGTCTTCACCGCGTGGGCCGGGCGCTGTCCCGCGCCTTCGCGCCGGTCCCGGGCGGGGCGGGGGCGTGGCCGCCGGGCCGCCGGGTGTCTTCGCCGGGTGTGGGCCCAGGGCCGTCTCGCGGCCTTCGCACCGGTCCTGGAAGGAGCCGGGACGGAGCCGCGGGGCCGGGGGCCGTCTCGCCGTGTTCGTTCCCGGTCCCCGGGAGGGGGGCGGGAAGGGAACGGGACGTGGCTGCCGGGCCGGTGTCTTCGCGGCCTGGGCCGGGGACCGTCTCGCGGCCTTCGCGCCGGTTCCCGGAAGGAGCCGGGCCGGGGGCTGTCCGGTGGTGTTCGTGCCGGTCGTGGAGGGGCCGGGGCGCAGTCGCGGGGCGGCGGCTGCGGCCCGGCCCGGCTGTGGCCCGGCCTGTCCCGGCCGGGCCTGTCCCGGCCCGGTCGCGGGTGGGCTGCGCCGGGCCGGGGGGCCGGGGTGGGGGCGGGCAGGTCTGCCCGGGACGTCGGGGGCCGTCCCGGGCAGGCCTGGTCCGGGGGAGGGGCGGGTCAGGTGGCGGGTGGGGCCATGGTGACGGTGCAGCGGAAGACGGGGGTGTGGTCCTGGTGGGCGGTGACCTGGACGCTCTGTGCTGCGTCGGGGCCGGCCGGGGGGAGGGGGTGTGCCTCGATGAGGCAGGGTGCGTCGAGTTCGACGTAGCGCTGGAACTGGCTGGTGACCGCCAGGGGCAGGGAGGCGTGTCCCAGGGTGGCGGTGGCGGCCTGGCGGGCGGCTTCGAGGAGCACCATGCCGGGGACGTGGTCGACCTGGTGGTCGAAGAGGACGGGGTGGCGGGTGTCCACCCGCAGCTGCCAGTGGTGCGGTGTGCCGGTGGGGGAGAGGACCACGTCGGTGGGCGACATGCGCCCGACCCGCTGCGGGGGCTCCGGGGCGGTCAGCGCGATGACCGCCGGCCCCTGGGTGCCGTCGCCCGCGGGGCGGCGGGCGGCGCGCAGCCGCTGGTAGACGCGGGGGGTGATGCAGGCCAGCGTGCCGCCGCCGGTCGCGGCGAGGGCGCCGTCGCGGTGGATGGCGACCTCGGTGCGGAACCCCGTCACCGCGCCGCCGCGCTGCTTGACGCCGGAGCAGCGGACGTCGAGCTCGAGCGAGGCGGGGGCCCAGCCGACGCGCACGTGCTCGGGGCGGACGGCCACGGCGAGGTCGCTGACCAGGAAGTGGTGGCCGAGGGGGACCCCGTACTCGGCGTGTGCCAGGAGGATGCCGGCCTGCCGGATCGTTTCGGCGGCGATCAGCGGGTCGTGGCAGCCGTCCACGGTGGCGAAGAAGCTGTGCCCGCGGGGCCACTGGGCGGCGACGCTGAAGCGGTGCTCCTCCCGGCGCGCCCAGTCGGTCAGCATGACCTCGGCAAGGCTCGCGCGGTGGACCAGTTCCTTGGGAACGGTGGTGGTCAGAGAGGCGAAGGGGAGGGTGCAGGCCCCCTCCGGGTCCGGGCCTCCCCCGCTCGATGCGCCTGCTGTGCCGGGTATCGCGCGGTGCATGCGGAACGTGCTTACGGACATGGTTCCCCCTGAGCCGCCGTGGCTTGAATGTGAGTGGTGCATCCCTCAGGAGAGCGAAGATACATACCATCCGGTTTAATTTCTAGAAGGAATGCCGCACTCCAGCCCGCGACAAATGGAGCGATGTGTTCCCGGGCGGGCGGACGGCCGCCGGGCGGGCCCCGGGCCGGCGCATCTCCCGCAGGTCTCCCGGGCTGCCGGCCGCGCGGGGCGCGGGGTGTAGCCCGGTGCGCGTGGGGCGCGGCCCGCCGTCCGCCTCCAGCGGTTCCGGAGCCGTCCTTGAGCGGCCTCCCCGACCGTGTCTGCAGGCCCGACAGGAAGGGGACCGGTCGCATGGAGAGGGCAGAAGCCCTGATCAGGGTGGAGCGGGGGCGGCCCAGTGAGACGGAGCTGGCCGCCGTGGTCGCGGTGCTGCTCACCCGGCGCCCGGGCGCGCGGCAGCCGCCCGGGCGGCTGCCGGAGGCCCCGGTCCGCTGGTGGCGGGGACCGGACGGCTACGCGGCGCCCGGGGGCTGGCGCTGATGCCGGGGCGCAGCTCCCGCGTTCCTTCACTCCCCAACAAGAAACCGCGCAAGTGGTTTGTTATGATGGCTTCACGGACCCGGGGCGGGACCTCCTCGGCCCCGTCCCAGGAGGGCACCTGACATGGCTATGACGAAGGGGGCGTCGGCGCAGCCGGGGCCCGCCGGTGTGCGCGGGCGTGTGGCGGAGCTGGACGGCATCCGTGCGCAGGCGGTGGCCGGCCCCGGCCGGCGGGCGACCGAGGCGCAGCACGCCAGGGGCAAGCTGACCGCCCGGGAGCGGATCGCCCTGCTGCTGGATGCGGGCTCGTTCCAGGAGGTCGAGCAGCTGCGCCGGCACCGGGCGAGCGGTTTCGGGCTGGAGGTGAAGAAGCCGTACACGGATGGTGTGGTCACCGGCTGGGGGACGGTTCAGGGGCGTACCGTCTTCGTGTACGCGCACGACTTCAGGATCTTCGGCGGTGCGCTGGGCGAGGCCCACGCCGAGAAGATCCACAAGATCATGGACATGGCCATCGCTACCGGGGCTCCGCTGGTGTCGCTGAACGACGGCGCCGGCGCCCGCATCCAGGAGGGCGTCTCCGCGCTCGCCGGGTACGGCGGCATCTTCCGGCGCAACACCCGCGCGTCGGGCGTCATCCCGCAGATCAGCGTGATGCTGGGGCCGTGTGCGGGCGGCGCGGCCTACAGTCCCGCGCTGACCGATTTCGTGTTCATGGTCCGCGGGACCTCGCAGATGTTCATCACCGGCCCGGACGTGGTCAGGGCGGTGACCGGTGAGGAGATCTCGCAGAACGGCCTGGGCGGCGCCGACGTGCACGCGGAGACCTCCGGCGTGGCGCACTTCGCCTACGACGACGAGGAGACGTGCCTGGCGGAGGTGCGCTACCTCCTGTCGCTGCTGCCGCAGAACAACCGGGAGGCCCCGCCCCGCCTCCGCGGCGGCGACCGGGTCGACCGGCGCTCCGAGGTGCTGCTGGACCTGGTGCCGGCCGACGGCAGCCGGCCCTACGACATGGCGCGGGTCATCGAGGAGGTCGCCGACGACGGCGAGTACCTGGAGGTCCACGAGCGCTGGGCGCCCAACATCATCTGTGCGCTGGCCCGGCTGGACGGGCAGGTGGTGGGCATGGTCGCCAACCAGCCCCGGGTGCTGGCCGGCGTGCTGGACATCGGGGCCAGCGAGAAGGCCGCACGCTTCGTCCAGATGTGCGACGCGTTCAGCATCCCGGTCGTGACCTTCCTGGACGTGCCCGGCTTCCTGCCGGGCGTGGACCAGGAGCACGGCGGGATCATCCGGCACGGCGCGAAGCTGCTGTACGCCTACTGCAACGCGACGGTGCCCAGGGTCTCGCTGGTCCTGCGCAAGGCCTACGGCGGCGCGTACATCGTCATGGACTCCCAGTCCATCGGCGCGGACCTCACCTACGCGTGGCCGACGAACGAGATCGCCGTGATGGGAGCGGAGGGCGCGGCCAACGTCATCTTCCGCCGGCAGATCGCCGAGGCCGAGGATCCCGGGACGATGCGGCAGAAGATGGTCAAGGAGTACCGGGCCGAGCTCATGCACCCCTACTACGCGGCCGAGCGCGGCCTGGTGGACGACGTGATCGACCCGGCCCGGACCCGCGAGGTCCTCATCCGCTCGCTGGCCATGCTCCGCAGGAAGCACGCCGACCTGCCGTCCCGCAAGCACGGCAATCCCCCGCAGTAGCAGTACGTTCCACGGGACCGGGGACGTCGGTGCGGTGCCGGCTTCCGGCGTCCCCCGTCCCAGGAGAGGCACATGGTCAAACAGGAGCGGGCGGCCCGCACCCGGCACGCACTGATCCAGGCGGCGGCCGCGGTGTTCGCCGAGGAGGGCTTCGTCACCGCCTCGCTGAGCACCATCAGCAGGCGGGCCGGGGTCAGCAACGGCGCGCTGCACTTCCACTTCGCCAACAAGAGCACGCTCGCCGACGCGGTCGAGGCGGAGGCCGCCGAGGCCGTGCGGGCGATCACCGAGTCGGCGCGGGCCTGGCAGGGCGACTCCCTGCAGGCGGTGGTGGACGCCACGCACGAGCTGATGGGCAGCCTCGCCCACGACGTGGTGGTCCGCGGCGGCTTCGAGCTCGCGGGCGCCATCGCGCACCGCGCGGAGCCCTCGCTGCGCACCCAGTGGCAGCACTGGGTCGAGGACAGCCTGCGCCGGGCCGAGCGCAGCGGGGCCCTGGCGGAGGGCGTGTCCTGGGCGGACGGCGCCCGCGTCATCGTCGCCGCGACCGCGGGTTTCGAGGTCCTGGGCGGCGGCGACACCTCCTGGCTGTCGCGGCAGAACGTCACCCGCTTCTGGGAGGTGATGCTGCCCCGGCTCGCCGGCCGGAGCGGCCTGGAGCACCTGGTGAGCGCCGGCTCGCGGCCGCCGGCCGCGGTCCCCCCGCCCGGGCCGCCCGCCTGAGCCGCCCCCGTGAGCCGGCCGCCCCCGGACAAGAACAGACCTTCAGGTCTGTTTAGCGGGTGATCTTCGCCCGCCCCGCCCCGTTAGCCCCTGGAGGGCGGCTCCGGGATGCCTTGAGCCGCGCTGGAGACCGCAGGGAACTGCTGGCCAGTGGCTGCGCGCTCCTGGGGATCCGCTAAGAAAATACAGGATATGCGGTTTGATATTGACAGACCGGATGTGCTGTTTTTAGTCTGGTCACGGCGCCGGACTGGCATCTGTCGACGGCCGCGGACCGACCGGAGCACTCGGGCACACAACAGGGGAGATCGCGTGGACATCGAGGTACTGGGCGCACTGGCCGTACAGGAGAACGGAATCTCCGTCACACCGACGGCCCCCAAGCCGCGGCAGGTGCTGGCGCTGCTGGCACTGCACGCCGACAAGGTGGTGCCCGTCGCCGCGCTGATCGAGGAGCTGTGGGGCACCACCCCGCCGCGCAGCGCCCGCACCACCCTGCAGACCTACGTCCTGCAGCTGCGCGAACTCATCGCCGTGGCCCTGCGCAGGGACGGGCAGGACGGTGCGCAGGGCGGGAGCGGGCGGCGTACCGCCAAGGACGTGCTGGTGACGATGCCCAGCGGCTATCTGCTGGCCGCCGGCGGCGGCGAGAGCGACGTCCGCGCCTTCGAGCGCCTGGCGGGCACGGGGTACCGGGCCATGGACGCCGGTGACTTCCCCGGCGCCGCGCGGCAGCTGCGCCAGGCGCTGGCGCTGTGGTCGGGGACCGCCTTCGCGGACGTGCAGGCGGGGGTGCAGCTGGACATGGAGACCAGGCGCCTGGAGGAGAGCCGGCTGTGCGCGCTCGACCAGCGCATCGAGGCCGATCTGCGGCTGGGACGCCACCGTGAGCTGCTGGCCGAGCTGACCGTCCTGGTGAACCGGTACCGCGCCCACGAGAGCCTGCACGGCCAGTTCATGCTCGCGCTGTACCGCTCGGGGCGGCGCGGCGAGGCCCTGGAGGTCTACCAGCGGCTGCGCGCCGCGCTCGTCCGGGACCTCGGTCTGGAGCCGTCGGCGGGGCTGCGGCGCCTGCAGCGGTCCATCCTCACCGCCGGCCCCGAGACCCCGGCGCCGGCGCCGGGGGCCGCCAAGGAGCGCCTGGTTCCCACCAGTTGAGTGACCGCCCCCGCTTCCCGGGGCTTTGGCGCGGCCGGGTCCCCCGGTCCGCCGGCGCCCCGGGAAGCGGCATGTCCGCCGCCCGCGGGGCGCGCAGGAGTCCGTCCCCGGCCCTGCAGGGGAGTGGCGGTGCTTCGGCCGGGCGGGGAGGCGCAGCCCGGCGTGCGGCACCGCACGGCTGCGTGTGCGGCGCCGGGGCCCGGCCGCCGCACAACTCCCCGGAGCGGGGCGGGAAGCCCCCCCTTGCCCACGAGAGGGGGCGAGCCGCGTCGCCCCGTCCGCGTGGCGGCCGCCGTGCCCGCACCCGCCGGGCGTGCGGTCCCCGGCACGGGGCTGCGCCGCGCCGCCGGCGGTCCGCCCGCCGCCTGCGCCGCACTCGCCCCCGCGACCCGCAGTTCCGGATCCCCGACCCGCGGCGAACAGCCTTCCCGGAGAGGAAGCAAGCAGCTCGAACGGGCCTTCCTCCTCTCCGCGTTCGCCGCCTCGGGCGACCCGGCACCGCGGACCTGCCACGACAAGAAGACCGCCCAGGGCAAGCACCACACCCCAGCCCTGCTCCGCCTCGCCGGACGACGGGCAGACGTCCTCTTCGCCAGGCTCCGCGACGGAACCTTCCGCGAACCCCGGCCCGCAGCATCAGGCTGATCCTCGTCACGCTCGCCACAGGCCGGGCAGTCGTACTCATCGACCGAGTCGATCAAGACCGGGTGGCCGCAGTGGTCACACGGACGCAGCCCCTCATCGGCCGACTCCTCAACAGGTGCTTCCACACGCATGACAGCCACAGTGCCAGGCGCCCTCCCCGCCCGGCACCGACCCCGCCGGAGCGTGGCGCCCCTGCCGCGACGGCTGCGGCCCGGTGCCGGGGGGAGGGGCGGCACCGGGCCGGGTACGGCCCGTCCGTCAAACGGTGCCGTACATTCCGTAATCCGGTTTCCCTGCAACCGAATTCAATGGAAAAGGTAACGCGGCAGAGCATTCTGCGACACGGCGGGCACGCTTTCTTCCAGCCGTCGTTCACGTGCTCTTGAGTGGATCAATTTCCGTACTGCGGGCCTCAGTTGAAACACTCTCAAGCCCTGGTCGAGGGAGGTCGGGTGCGACGTGAATCCGGCTAGTGTGCTGACGGTGACGGAATTCAGCCACGAGGGGAACTCGACGAGGTGCGGAGGAACGCAGTGAAGATTCAAGTTCTGGGTCCTTTGAGTGCCGAGGTCAACGGGGGATCGATTGTCCCGACGGCCGGTAAGCCGCGGCAGATTCTTTCCCTGCTCGCTCTCTATCCCGGACGGGTGATGCCTGTCCCCACGCTCATGGAAGAAATCTGGGGAACCGAGTCGCCGCAGAGCGCGCTCACCACGCTGCAGACCTACATCCTGCAACTGCGCCGGCGCCTGGGCACCGCCATGGGGCCCGATGCCCCCGGCGCGGCCAAGGAAGTGCTCGCCACCCGGCACGGCGGCTACCTGCTGCAGATACCGCCCGAGAGCGTCGACGTCCACGAGTACGAACGCATGGTCACCGAAGGGCGGTCGGCGTTCGAGGCCGGGGACGACGAGACCTCCGCCGGCTGCTTCCGCAGGGCGCTGGACCTGTGGCGCGGCCCCGCGCTGGTCGACGTACGGGTCGGACCGATCCTCGGGATCGAGGTCATGCGTCTGGAGGAGAGCCGGCTCGGCACCGTGGAGCGGCGGATCGACGCCGACCTGCGGCTGGGACGGCACTCCGAACTCATCGCGGAACTCGCCGAGCTGACGGCGCGCTACCCGCAGCACGAAGGCCTGTACTCGCAGGCCATGGTGGCGCTGTACCGGTCCGGGCGGCAGGCGTCCGCCCTCGCCGTCTACCGCAAGCTGCGCATCCGGCTCATCGAGGAGCTGGGCGTGGAGCCCTCGCCGCAGGTGCAGCGCCTGCACCAGGCCATGCTGGCCGTCGACCCGCAGCTGGACGTCGCCGCCAATGCGCGGCGCACCTCGACCTTCGATCTCTACGCCGCCTGAGACCGGCCGGAGCGGGGGCTCAGCCGTACTCAGAGGCCGTTTCCCCGGCCGCTTCCCCCCCTGGAACCCGTCCGATTCCGTGGTGCCGGGCGGTGCCGGCGGTGCCGGGCGGTGCCGGCGGTGCCGGGAGAGGGGCCCGCCGGACAACGGCCGGGTCACCGGAGGGGCCGTCCCTCATCGTGCGCGGGAATCCCGGCCTTGGGACCGGGCGGGAAACACCGCCCGGCCGGCGAGCCGCGAAGCGGCGTATCGCACTGCACCTCCGCCCCGGCAGCGCTCGGGGCCCGGCCGCCACGGGCGCCTGCCGGCCCCGGGTGAGAGGCCCCCGTGCCCACGAGGGGGAGGAGCCCCGATCCCCCGCTCCGGCGCCAGGCCAGGCCAGGCCAGGCCAGGCCAGGCAGGGTAGGGCAGGGCAGGGCCTCTGCCCGCTCTCCAGTGGTCCTTGAGGCTGTCCGGCGATTCTCGAACCCCGCCCCGCGTGACCAGGGGCGCAGGGAGAGGAGGATGCCATGTCGGACGGACGGTCGGTGCGACTGCACTGTTTCGCACACTCCGAGGGGGGCCTCTCGCTCTTCGACGGCTGGGCCGCGAGCGCCGGAGGCGGTGTCGAGGTGCTTCCGGTTGCCCTGCCGGGCCCCCGGCGGCGGAGCTCCGAGCCCCGGGTGACCACACAGCAGGCCCTGCTCGCCGATGTGCTGCCCCTGTTCGCGGACCCGCCCCCCGGCCCGTATGTCCTGTACGGGCACGGTCTCGGCGCCATGGTCGCCTTCACCGTGACGCGCGCCCTGCACGAGGCGGGCCTGCCCGGCCCCGCGCTCCTGGCCGTCGGCGCCTGCCCGCCGCCCCGCACTCCCTCGCAGCTGCCGGACGCCCGCGCCGCGACGGACGCCGAACTGCTGCACGTCCTGGGCGGTGAGGGCGCCGTGCCGCCCCGCAGCGACGAAGGGATCTGGCTGCGGGCCATGCTGCCGGTGCTCCGCGCCGACCTGGAGCTCGCCCAGGCCCTGGAGGAGGCGGCCCGCAGGCCCTTGTCCGCGGGGCCGCTCACCACGGCCGTCCTCGTCATCGCCTCGCAGGAGAACCCGCTGGCGCCGCCGACCATCGCCGACGGCTGGCGGCAGTGCACCCAGGGGCCCACGCGGCTGCGTACCGTCCCCGGCCGTCACTTCTTCGCAGCCGGCCGTGAACTGCCCGCTCTCCTGGGCCGGGCCTGCCGTGTCACCCGCCGCCTCGCCGGGCAGCGCGTGCCCGCCGGATGAGCCCGAAGCCCCCACTCACCCGGCACCGGCGCGCGAGGCCCGCGCGCCGGTGGATCCCCGCGCGGTGCGGCAGCCGGCGGCCCGCAGGCCCCGCGCCGTCCGATCTGCTTTCCGCTCATTCTTGAGCGGTTTTTCAGCGGTTTTCATCCGGCCGTCTGAATTCTGTTCGCGTACTCGTCGGCGCAATGTAGGAGAGGTGTTCAGATGTCTGTTGAGCTCGCGGACAATACGACGTACAAGGTCCAGGTGTCCGCACCCGCCGGTGTGGTCTACGCACTGATTGCCGACGCGGTGAGCTGGCCACTGCATTTCGCCCCGAGTATCCATGTGGAACGGCTGGAGTTCGACGGCGAACGGGAGCGGCTGCGGACGTGGTGCCTCCTGGACGGCCTGCTGAAGTCGTGGACTTCGTGGCGGCACCTGGACCCGGTGAAACGCCGTGTGGAATTCCGGCAGGAACTGCCCGCGCCCCCGCTGAGCGGGCTGGGCGGCATCGTGAGCGTACATCCCCGGGGACCGCACAGCTCCGAGCTCGAGCTGCTGTACGACTTCAGCGTCACCGGCGGCCTGCCCGACGACGTGGCGTGGGCGGAGCGGGCCACCGACGGGCACCGCCGCATCCAGCTCGCCGGCCTGAAGGCGGTCGCCGAGCGCTGGACGCGCCTGGACGAACTGGTCCTGTCCTTCGAGGAGTCCGTCCACGTCAACGGCCCCGCCGAGCTGGTCTACGACTTCCTCCACCGGGCCGGGGACTGGCCGCAGACGGTGCCGCACGTCACCCGGGCCGACCTCACCGAGGACGTCCCCGGAGTGCAGCGCATGACCATGGAGACGCTGACCGAGTACGGCACGCACACCACGGACTGGGTGCGGATCTGCTTCCCGCACGCGGAGCGCATCATCTACAAGCAGACCGCGCCCTCCGCCCTGCTGGAGGCCCACACCGGCGAATGGTCCGTCGTCCCCGACGAGCGGGGCGTGACCGTCACCGCACAGCACACCGTCGTCCTGCGCGAGGAGGGCATCGCCGCCGAGCTGGGCGGGCAGGCGGGCCTGGCGGACGCGCGCCGGCATGTGCGCGAGGCACTCGGCCGCAACTGCCGGGTCCTGCTCGCCCATGCCAAGCAGCACGCGGAGAGCGCCGTCCGCATGCTGTGACAGCGCCGGCGCCGGCGCCAGATGGCAGGGGCAGGTGGCAGGGGCGGGGCAGGGGCAAGGGGTCCGGGAGGCGGACGGGCACCCCTGGCGCCGCTCCGGGACGGCCCGTGGCGGGCTTGGGCACCGCTGTACACCCGCTTGGGAAATCGGACGGCGGGCGCGGGGGCCGTTAGCGTGCTGAGCCGGACCGTTGTGGACATCTGCCGACCAGGAGGCGCCGTGACTCCTCCCCCTCGCGGACAAGGGGGCTTCCCACCCGGCTGCGGGAAGTCCCGCGGCGGCCGGGCCCCGGCCGCCGCCCAAGCAGCCGGGCAGCGCCGTACGCCGCTGCGCGGCTTGGCCGGCCAGGCGGTGTTTCCCGCCCGGCCCCAAGGCCGGAACTCCCTTGCAGGACCGGGGACGCAGGCGGGACAGAGCCCCAGCGCACCCCCATGTCCCGCGGTGCGCCGCCCGCGCCGCATCCGCTCCGCGCGTCCGGGCCCCACCGGGCACCCGCGCGGTCCGTCCGCCCCGCCGGCCCCCCGCCTTGGGGCGTTGTCCTGCCCGGGCCATCGCCCGGTACGGCGCAACCGGGCCAGAACCGTCCACCACGCCGTCAGGGCCGGACCCGCCCGGTGGCCCGCAAGCGTGCCGCCACGGTCCCGGCAGGGGCCCGGCGAGCGCCGTACCGCAGCTCATCCAGCGCCTGTACAGGAGAGGAGGGAGGGGACCGCGCCGGTCACAGCGGACCGCACGTCCCCCGACACGCATGACACGTTCCCGCTCCTCCCACGCGGCCATCTCCGTGGTCGTCGACCCAGGGCCTCCTCCGCACACGGCCCCGTGGGACCTCGAACTCCGCGGACCGCTCGACCCCGCCACGCTCCACGACGTCCTGGGCGAACTCGCCCGGCCCGGGGCGGGCCGGCCCGGGCACCAGCACCGGCTGCTGCGGCACGGCCCCGGCCACCACACGCTCCGCTTCCTGCGGGGCGACGGCGCGTCGGCGGCGTCCGCGGCGGGCCGCATCGCCGATCTGCTCACCGGCCCGCCCCGTGCCGACCGTCCGCTCGTCCCTGCCCAGTACGCGGTCCTCGCCCGTCCCGCCCGGCACCGCTATGAGGCGGTGTACATCGAAACGGCTGCCGCGCTGGACGCGGGCGCGGTGCGTGCGGCGCTGCGCACCGTCGTGGCCGCCCACCCCCAACTGCGCTCCCGCCTGGACACGAGGGGCGGCCGGCTGACCGGACAGGCTGCCAGGGGGGAGGACCAGGACCTGTTGACGCAGGGGGAGTTCACCGACGAGGCCGGTTTCGCCGCGACGGTCGCCTCGATCGGGGGCACCCTCGACGCGGACCTCGGCGTCCAGCTGCGGGCCCATCTCGCCCGCGACCGCCGTCCGGCGGGGCCGCGGGCCGACCGGCTCGCTGTCATCGTCCATCAACTCGCCGTGGACGCCGCGTCCTGGCAGATCCTGCTCGAGGACCTGGCCGCCGCCCTCGGCACGGCCGCGCCCGCCGTCCCCGGACGGCCCGGGCACCAGCCCCACGCCCTGGCCGGCTGGGCCGGCGAACTGCGGGAACTGGCCCGCGACCCCGACGAGGTCCGGCACTGGGCGCTCGTCGCCGACCGCAGGTCGCGGGCGCCGGGCGCCCGCCGCTCCGCCCCGGTGACCCCCTCGGGCGACGGGGCCCGCACCGCCGGGGCCCACACCCGGCACAGCGGGCCCGGAAAGGAACGCCGCCACCTCGACCTCGCCGTGGACGAGGACCGGACCGGGCGGATCACCCAGACCCTGGCCCGACGCCTCGCGCTGACCGCCGGGCAGGTGCTGACCGGCGCGTTCGCCCTGGCCCTCGCCCGCTGGCAGCGCGTCGAGGAGGTCGCCTTCGACGTACGCAGCGACCCCCGGGCGGGCCACCCGCCGCTACGGCGCCACGTGGGCCGGCTCACCGACGTGCACCCCGTCCACCTCACCCTCGACCCCGGCCCCGACCCGCTGCGCCAACTGGCCGCCGCGGCAGGCGCCCTGGCGGCCGGCGCCGGGCGGGCGGCGGGCGGCGCCGGCTTCGGGGCCTGCCGGGAGTGGAGCCCCGATCCGCTGCTGCGCGACGCCCTGCGTGCACTGGCGCCCGCCCCGGCCTGCCTGATCCTGCACGGCCCCGGCGAGCTGCTGCCCGGCTCCGCCCGCCCCGTGCCCGCCGGCGCACCGGGCCGGCCCGCCCACCGTCTCGAGGTGCGTGTCCAGGCCGCCGGCGGCAGGCTGCACCTCGGCCTCGACTGGGTGCCCGACCCCGCACACGGCATCACCGACACCTCCGTGGCCGCCCTCGGGAACCTGCTGCAAGAGGTGCTGGGGGAACTGGCCGACGCGGCCACCGCCCCGATCCCGTCCGTGTTCCGGGCCACGCCCCAGCAGACGGCGCTGTACACGGGGGGCGACGCACGGCCCGGCACCGGCCGTCACGTCGAACAGCTTCTCTGGGTCTGGCACGGCCCCCTCGACATCGAACGGTTCACCGCGGCCTGGCAGTCGGTCCTCGACTGCGAAGCGGTGCTGCGTACCGCGTTCACCGGCGGCCCCGAACCGCAGCTCATGGTGCACGGCCGGGTCACTCCCGAGATCACCGTCCGGATCCAGCGCGACGACGACCTGCCCTCCCTCCTGGAGCGCGACCGGCTGCGCGGCTTCGACCTGCGCTGTCCCGGACCGCTGCGCCTCACCGTGCTGGGAACGGAGCAGAGCCCGCCCCGCCCCGCCGCCTCACCCACCCGGATCGTGCTCACCTACCACCGGGCCCTGCTCGACAACGCCAGCGCGCACATCGCGCTGCGCGAGTTCTACCGGGCCTATCTCGCGGGCGGCACCCTGCCCGGCGGCGAGCGCCGCCCCGACCTGCGTGACTACACCGCATGGATCGCGGCCCAGGACCTGGAGCCCGTACGGGAGCTCTGGGCGCGCTCCGCGCCGCCCGCCGGCGCGGCGTCGCGGCCGGCACGGCCCGCCACAGCCACCGGCCTGACCGGTGTCGGCCGTTCCCGGCTGCGTCTGGACCCCGCGGAAACCGTTCGCCTCGCGCGCTGGGCAGGCAGCTGGGGCATCGCGGAGAGCAGCGTGCTGCAGGCCGTCTGGGCGGTGCTGATCTACCGTGCCTGCGGCGCCGCCGGACCGGCCCCGGTCGCTTTCGCGGTGACCGTCCCGGGGCGCGGCATACCGCTCGACGGCGCGGCCCGGATGCTGGGGCCGCTGCGCAACGCGCTGCCGCTGTCCGTCGAGGTGGACCCGGCGGGGACGCTGGCGGACCTGATGCGGCAACTGCGGGACCACGCCCTGGACATGGCCGCCTACGAATGGGTCCCCGCCGACTGGATCCCTGCCCCGGGCCGCCCCGGGCCGGACACCGGCCCCGGCCCCGGCCCCGGCCCCGGCCCCGGCACCGGCCCCGGCCCCGGCACCGTCATCGTGTTCGAGGATCCGCCGCACCCGGTGGAAGGCCTTCAGGGCGAACTCGCCGCGCAGGGCATCCGGGCCGAGTTCCCCGGCACCGTACCCGCCCGCTCGGTACTGCCCGTCGCTCTGCTCGCCCACCACGACCACGCGGGCGGCCTGGTCCTCACCGGGGTGCACGACCGTGACGTGCTCGACGAGGAAGCGGCTGCCGAGCTGCTGGTGCAGAGCGCCCTGCTGCTGTGCGAACTCCCCCTGCGGGCAGGGGAGTCCACCACCGTCGCCCAGGTGCTGAAGCTTCTGGACGGCAGGGCCGTCCCCCGCATGGCCGGGACTTCCGGGGCCGGCCCCCGCACACCGCTGGTCACCCTGCGCGCCGCGGCGCGCGAGCAGGCGGGCACGATCTGTCTGGTCCCGCCGCCGGGCTCGCCCGCGGCCTGCTACGACCTGCTGGCCCACACCTATCCGGGCCCCCAGGAGCTGCTGGTGCTCACCGCCGGTGCCGATGCCGACGGCGTCCAGCCCGCGCTGGCCGCCCGTGCGGCAGGCCCCTCCCTGCTGCTCGGGGGGTTCTCCGGGGCCGGCGCCCTGGCCTGCGACATCGCAGGGCGCATCGCGGCAGCCGGCGGCCGGCCGCCGCGCGTGGTGCTCGCCGGCGCGGGCGCGGACGAGCAGGAACGGGCCCGCGATCTCGCCCGTGCCCTTCAGGACGCCGCCGCGCCGAACGCCTGACACCGGTCGCCCGGGGGACGGATCCCGCCACCACGGCACCGGCGTACCCGGCGTGCCGGGCGCAACCGCCGGAACGCCTCTCTCCGCTCCTGTTCCGCCACGGTTCGAGCGCTTCTCCTTCGAAGCCGTTCATCGTGGCTGTGACACCGGTGCCCTCGCCCGGTCTCCGCGCCGTTCGTGCCGTGGACCGCACCCGTCGTCTGGAGAGTGATGTCCCGTCGTCGTTCCACCCCGGAGTCCGTGACCGAGGTGCACCCCGACAAGACCGCCGACCGGATCGGTGACGCGGTTCCCGACGGGCTGCCGCGCCAGGATCCCGCCCCGCGGGCCGCGGTCCAGACGCCGACCACCGGCCGGGCGCATCGCCGGCGAGGCGACGGCCGGCGCGTACGCCGGCATCGCGCAGATCGTGCGCCACTTCGGCGACGAGATCGCCATGGCCGGCCCGGCGCAGACCGAGGGCATCGTCAAGGACGAGGTCACGCCGCAGGCCCACACCCGGACGAGAAGGCCGCCCGTACCAGCCGGACCACTACCGCTGCTGAACCGACAGAGCAGGAGGACCAGATGTACGCCACTCTGGAGGAGGACCGCACCCGGCCACCCCACGCCCACGCCCCTGCCCCCGCCCCGGACCCGGCCCCGCCGCTCCGGCTCGCCGGCATCGACGAGGACGACACCTGGGAGCCGCACGTCGTACGCGGTATCGACTGACGCTCCTCGGGGGCGGCCGGAAACACGCCGCCCCCCGGGGAGCGTCACGGCACCCCGTCCCCCCGTGCCCCTGTCCCCCCGCACCGACTTGGCGCGCTGCACACCTGTGCAGTGCGCCTGGCCGTGGCGCCCGCACGGCGCCCTGCCCGGGGCGGGGGCGTGGGGTGGGCGGAAACAGCACCGCTGTGCGCCGCGCCTTCTCGACCGGTCCCCGAGTGAACCTTGCCAGTCTCTAGAGGATGGGGACGAGCGGAGGTGTGGAGGTGCAGACATGATCCGGATACTGCGCGGCGGCCTGCGGATGATCAAGGGCTGCGTGCGGCCCGTGTGGCGGGCCCTGGCCTCCTACGGGGCCATCTACATCGGTCCCGAGGCGTTTTGGGCCCTGGACCCGCCCCGCTCCGCCGCACGCCCCCCGAGCCGCCTGGTGCGCTACGCCCGGGGCAGGTTCCTGGTGCTGCCGCCGGGGGTGGGAGGACCGCCGCCCGCACACCCCGAGCGGCTGCGTGAGGACGTCCCGCTGTCCGAGCAGGAGCTGCTGCTCGTCCGCGAGGTGTGGCCCGCCTACGAACGCCGCGCCCGCGACCCCGGCTGACCCCGCGGACACCGGCAGCGCACGGCCGGAGGCCGGGTGCGGCAGGCAACTGCCTTGCTGCACCCGGCCTCCGGCCGTGGCGCCGGCCGGGTTCAGACGGTGGTGATGACCTCGCCGGCGTCCAGGCGTGGGGCGCGCGGGAACCAGGCGTCGGGGCCGGGCCTGCCGATGTTGACGACCATCAGCGGGGTGTGGTCGTCGTCCAGGAACTCCTTCTGCAGGCCGGCCGCGTCGAAGCCGCTCATCGGGCCCGCGGCGAGGCCGGCGGCGCGGATGCCGATGATGAAGTACGCGGCCTGCAGGGCGCCGTTGAGGACGGCGGACGCCTCACGGACCGGGCGCTCGGCATAGAGCAGGTCCTTGACCTGGGGGAAGTGCGGGACCAGCTTGTGCAGTTCCTCGTGGAACTCGTTGTCCGTGGAGAGGATCGCGGCCAGCGGGGCGGTGGCGGTCTTGTGGCGGTTGGGCTCGGCCATGTGCTGCACGAGGCGCTCGCGGGCTTGGGGGGAGCGGACCAGGGTGATGCGCAGCGGGGTCTGGTTGGAGGAGGTCGGACCGTACTTGACCAGGTCGTAGACCGCCTCGATCTGCCCGTCGGTCACCGGCTCGGCGGTGAAGGTGTGGGCCGTGCGGGCCTCACGGAAGAGGAGGTCCTGGGCAGCGGCGTCGAGCACGAGCGACATGGGTGCAACCTTCCGGCAGGGATGTCCGACAGGAACGCTGAAGCGGGGCGGGGGGTGAGGGGGCGCCGCTCACCACTCGATCAGGGCGAAGCTGGCGGACATGCCGCCGCCGAATCCGGCCAGCAGGATCAGCTCGCCGGGGCGGAAGGCGCCCTCGCGGGCGGCCGCGTCCAGGGTGATCGGGATGGAGGCGGCTCCGGTGTTGCCGTAGTGCGTGAGGGTGCGGTGCAGGGTGGCGCGGGGCAGCGCCAGGTCCGCGAAGACGTCGTCGAGCATGACGCCGTTGGCCTGGTGCGGGACGAAGTGGCTGATGTCAGCGGCCTCGACGCCGGCCTCGTGGAGGAACCCCTTGGTCAGCTGCGGCAGTTGCTCCACGACGAAGCGGCGTACCTCTCGCCCGTCCATCGCGAAGTACTGCAGCCCGGCCTCCAGGCCGGCCCGGTCCAGGGGCTGCCGGCTGCCGCCCGCGGGCACCTGGATCAGGCCGGAGAGGGCGCCGAACGTGTGCAGGGCGACGTGCCGGACGACCGGCCCCCGGGTGGTGGGGCCCAGGACCATGGCACCGGCGCCGTCCCCGAACAGCACGACCGTCCTGCGGTCGGCCGGGTTCAGGATGCGCGAGTACACGTCCGCGCCGATGACCAGCGCGCAGCCGCCCCGCCGCAGGATCACGCTGCCGACCGCGGAGAGCGCGAACACGGTGCCGGAACACACCGCGTTGACATCGAACGCCGCGGTGCCGGTCGCGCCGAGGTTGTGCTGCACGTAGGCCGCCGTCGGCGGCTGCGGCCGGTCCGGCGTGGACGTGGCGACCGCGATCATGGACAGTTGCTCGGCGGTGATGCCGGCCGATGCCATCGCGGCCCGTGCCGCGGCCGTCGCCAGGTCGGACGTGGCCTGGCCGGGGGCGGCCCAGCGCCGTTCCCGGATCGCGGTCTTGCGGGTGATCCAGGCGTCGTCGACCCCGGCCGGTGCGCCGACCTCGTCGTTGGAGACGATCCTCTCGGGCACGTAGGCGCCCGTGCCGAGGATCCTGATGTCCTTCATGGGGCTGCCGGGGCCGCGGATCGTGGTGCCGTTCATGGGGCTGCCCTCCTCTCAAGTGGTCGGTGGATGGCTGTACGGCGGGGCCGGCGGGCGGGGCGCCGCGCCGGCCCGCACGGGGGCGGCGGAGGCCGCCCCCGTGCCCGCCGGGGGGCGGGTCAGCGTGTCTGGTAGATGCGCTTGTGGCCGCTGATCCCGGCCAGCCGGAACGGCCCGGTGGTCTGCTCCGGGGTGGCGTGGTCGCCGCCGTCGGTGGGGAACTTCCACTCGTGCAGGGCGCGGTAGCCGGCGTAGTCGACCGGCGTGCGCCGGGTGATCGCCTCGTGGTTCGCTCGTGTCCGCAGGTGCTCGCGGTAGCCGGCGACCACGGTCCCGGCGAAGAACTCCGCGACGCTGCCCGAGCCGTAGCTGAGGAAGGCGACGGGCCGGCCGGCCAGGTCGGGGGACTGGTCCAGGAGCGCGGCCAGGCCCAAATACACCGAGGCGGTGTAGCTGTTGCCGATCACGGTGTTGTAGGCCGTGGTCGCTCCGACGGCGCGGGCGATGTCGGCGGTGTCGGTGTCGTAGCCGCAGTAGTTCAGCAGGTGGCGGTGGGCCTTGGTGGCCATCTTCGTGAACGGCTGGTGGTAGCAGAACGCGGCGAACTCCTCGAGCCTGCGGCCGTCCTGCTCCGCGTAGTCCTTCCAGGTGCCCTCCACCGCCTGCAGGTAGGCGCCGATGGACTCCTGCCCGTCGACCAGGGCGGCGTCGCGGTAGTTGGGCCGCCAGAAGTCCATGACGTCGGCGGTGAACAGGCCCGAGGGGTCCTCGATGCGTACCAGCGCGGGGTTCGTGGCGACCAGCATGGCCACCGCCGCCGCGCCCTGGGTGGCCTCGCCCGGGCTGTCCAGCTCGTACTTGGACACGTCGCTCGCGATCACCAGGACCTGCTGGGCCGGGTCACGCCGTACCAGGCCGATGGCGAACTGCAGGGCGGCTGTTGCCCCGTAGCAGGCCTGCTTCAGCTCGACGACGCGGGTGGCCGACCCCAGCCCGATCAGTGAATGGACGTACACGCCGGCCGCCTTGGCCTGGTCGATCGAGGACTCGGTGGCGAACACGACGGTGCGGATCGCCTCCGTGCCGTGCCGGGCGATGATCGGCGCGGCGGCCGCCGCGGCCAGGGTCACGATGTCCTCGTCGGCGGCGGGCACACTCATCGACTCCTGGCCGATGCCCAGGTGGTACTTGCCGATCTCGGTGCCGTTGTGCGCGGCGAGTGCCGTGTGCGGCAGGACGAACTCGCTCGTCGCGAACGACAGGTCGTGGATTCCGATGGATATGGACATGCCTCATACACCAACCTTTTCCGTCGTGGTGTCGCGTTCCAGCTGGACGTGTGCGCGCATCAGTTCACCCGGGTTGGTCTGCGCGGCGAGCAGGGAGAGTTCGCCGCACAGCACGGTGGCCGCGGCGAGGACGGCGAGCCGGCGGGCGTTCTCGCCGGGCGCGCGGTCGGCCCGGCAGCCGAGCCGGGTCAGGTTCGTCTCGACGAAGCCCAGGCCCTTGCCGTTGCCGACCGAGCCGACGATCAGGTTCGGCAGCGTGCAGGCGAAGTAGAGGTCGCCGTCGCGGTCCTCGGCCATCACGACGCCCTGCGAGCCTTCGACGATGTTGGCCGCGTCCTGGCCGGTCGCCAGGTAGAACGCGAGCAGCATGTTCGCGTAGTGGGCGTTCGCCGAGCGGATCCCGCCGGCCAGCAGGGTCCCGAGCAGGTTCTTGCGGATGTTCAGCTCGACGATCTTCGCGGCGCTGGTGTGCAGGACGTCGGACACCACCTGGCGCGGCACGAGGAGTTCGGTGACGACGTTCTTGCCGCGCCCCAGGATGCCGTTGATCGCGGTGGCCTTCTTGTCCGAGCAGTAGTTGCCGGAGATCGACCCGTAGGAGATGCCCGGGACGGTCTCCAGCAGGTGGGCCAGGAGCGCGTCGGAGGCGAGGGTGGCCATGTTGTGGCCGGACGCGTCGCCGGTGGAGAACTCGAAGCGGATGAACAGCAGGTGGGCGTTGATCTCGTGCCGGACGCCGATCAGCTGGGCGAACCGGCTGCAGCCGCGCACCACTTCGCGCAGTTCCTCGATGCGCGCCTGGACGGTCCGTGCGGCGGTGAGCGCGGCCTGCGCGTCGGTCGCCTCGACGAGCACCGAGCGCGTCATCCGCTCGTCGACGAGGGTGGCGACGATGCCCTTCTCGGCCAGCCGGGAGACCTTCGCCCCGCGGCCCACCGAGGGCCACAGCGGCGACTCGTAGGTGGCGAGCGGTACCGGGGTCTCGGTGGTGGCGACGTTCCCCGAGATGCGCAGGGGGCCCACCCACCTCATGGGGATCTGGGCGATCGCGTGGGCTTCGGTCATCGTGGGCTTCCCGTCAACTCGTGGAGGACATCGGCAGAACCGGAACCGGAACCGGAACTGGAACCGGAACTGGAACTGGGGCTGGGGCTGGAGCGCTGGGCGAGCCGGCGGGTGTCGATGCCCCGGTCGGCGCAGAAGGACCGCAGGTCGCCGTGGATCAGCAGGTCGCAGCGGGTGAGGTGGGCGGGGGTGCGGGCGCCGAGCATGGTCTGCAGGGCGGCCAGCTGGTCGAGCCAGGCGGAGATCTTCGCGACCAGTGCCGGCACGCCGCCGTCCAGCAGGGTGCGCAGGAATCCCCCCGAGGAGCCGACGGCGGCGGCGCCCAGCGCGAGGGCGCGGGCCACGTCGAGCGGGGTGCGGACGCCGCCGGAGGCCAGCAGGGGGAGGCCGGTGTCCTGCGCGTCCAGCAGGCAGGCGGCCGTGGACTGCCCCCAGTCGTGCAGGTAGGCGTAGTCGGCGTGTTCGCGCCGGCCGTTCTCGATGCGGGCGAAGTCGGTGCCGCCCCGGCCGCTGACGTCGGCCGCCGCCACGCCCAGGCCCGCCAGCGCCAGGACTGTCTGCCGGCTCAGCCCGTTGCCGACCTCCTTGACGATCACGGGGACGTCGACGGCCGCCGCGATGCGCTCGATCTGCGCGGCCCAGGACGCGAACGACCGGTCGCCCTCCGGCATGGGCGTCTCCTGCGCGGTGTTGAGATGGATCTGCAGGGCGTTCGCCCCGATCAGGCCGACGGCGCGGCGCGCGTTCTCGGCCGACGCCGTCGCGTTGACGTTCGCCAGGACGAACCCGTCCGGGTTCTGTGCGCGCAGCACCCGGAAGGTGTCCGCGCACGAGGGGTCCTTGAAGTAGGCGTGCATGGAGCCCGAGGCGATGGCGACGCCGGTCTCGCGGGCGGCGATGGCCAGATCCCGGTTGATGGCCCCGGTCTTGGCGCTGCCGCCGGTCATCGCGTTGATGTAGAGCGGCGCCTGCCAGGTGAGGCCGGCGAAGGCGGTGGCCAGCGACACGTCGGGCCGGTCGATGCCGGCCAGGGCGTGGTGGACGAACGACACCTCGTCGAACTGGTTGCGTCCGTGGTGCGCGTGCTGCTGCTCCATGGCGAGCCGGACGTGGTCGTCCTTGCGCTGAGCGCTACTCATTGATGGTCCCTTCCGGGGCGGGACCGACCGGCAGGGGCAGCACCCCGGCCGCGGCCCACCGCTGCCGTAACTGCGCGATGTGGTGCGGGGCTTCGGCGTCGAGCAGGGCGATGCCGCAGTCGCCGCCCCCTGCCCCCGAGGGTTTGGCCGCGCCGCCGGACGCCTCGGCGGCGTCGCACAGCGTGGTCAGCGCGGGCGTGAAGATGCCGAGGCCGACCTCGTCGTCGAGGCGGGCCAGTTCCTGGCGGGCCCGCCGGATCTGGTGCAGCAGGCCCGCGCCGTCGCCGGCCTCGAGGGCGGCGACCGAGGCGGTGACGAGGTCGGCGGTGGCCTGCATGAACGTGTGGTGCGAGGGGCTGCCCCGCCAGGTCCGCCGGTGCAGGTCGGACACCAGGGCCGTGGTGGAGGCCGGGGTTGTGGTCCAGCCGACCTCCAGGCACAGGCCGTCGGGCGGCGGCAGCCGGCGCACGGCGAAACCCGGCCAGGGGGCGCGCAGTGCCGCCTCGAGGCCCTGGCGGCGGGCCAGGTCGAGCACGAAGGCCCGGTCGGGCGCCTGATACGCGATCCAGCCGCCCCAGGTGCTGGCGGCGAGATCACCGCCGGAGCCCTTGGGGTCGATGCGGGCCGCCGCGAGCAGGGCGAGACGGAACCGGGCCTGCGCCGACAGCTGCAGTCCGCAGTACGACGCCACGGCGGCGACCGTCGCCACGGTCACCGCGCCGCTGGAGCCCAGGCCGTACTTCCTGCCGTCCGCGTGCAGCGTGCTGGTGACCGACACGCGCAACGGGGGCACCGGCAGGTGGCGTTCGGCCAGCAGGCCGGCCACGGTCTCGACCGCGGCCGCCACATGGACCGCCCCGCCGCCGCCGGTCAGCCGGCCGTCCTGCCAGTGCCGGTGCACCGCTCGCGCGGCGAGGTCGGAGGAGATCAGCACGCCGGCACGGTCGCCGCCGGACACGGTGACGGTGACGTACCGGTCGACCGCGACCAGGATCGCCGTGTTGCCGCTCTCCACCACCGCGTACTCGCCCGCGACGAACAGCTTGCCCGGCGCGCGCCGGACCACCGTCGGCGGGGAGGTCATCGTCCGCCCCCGGGCAGCAGACGGGCGCCCCGCCCCGGCCCGGCGATGTGCACCGAGCCTCCCGGGGCGGCGCCGCGTACGACGCCGGCCACCCGGTCCGCGTCCGCGCGCCGGCACAGCACCTTGACGTTCGGTCCGGCGTCCATGGTCGCGTAGGCCGGTATGCCGTCCCGTCTGAGCTGGAGCACGCTGTCGAGCACGGTGAGCGTGGCCGGCGACATGTAGCGCACCGCGGGGCGCGCCGCCAGCATGGTCGCGTGCATGCCGAGTGCGTTGCGCTCCGCGATCTCTCCCACGGCTTCGAGGTCTCCGTGCGCGAGCGCCACCCGCATGCCGGCCAGGTCGTCCCGGCTGGAGGCGGCCCACGACTCGTAGAGCGGCGAGGTGTCGACGGTGCGGCGCATGGCCGTACGGCTGGACACGGCCTTGGGTCCGGCGTTGAGGACCGCGATGACCAGAGCGGGGTCGAGTTCCGCGGTGGGCACCGGCTCGGCGTAGGAGCTGAGGTCCGCGTCCGCGGCCGTGCCGGTGTGCCGGCCGGCGTGCCACAGGGCGAAGCCGCCGAAGATGGACCGTGACGCCGATCCGGATCCGCGCCGGGCCAGGCGGGACAGCGCGGTGGCGTCGGGATCGAGGCCGTACGCGGCGGCGGCGGCGACGGCGAGGGCGGCGAACCCGCTGGCGGAGGACGCCAGGCCGGCCCCGGTGGGGACGGTGTTCTCGGTGTCCACGACGGCGCGCTGCGGGCGTTTGGCCATGTCCCGGACCAGGTCGAGGAAGGCGACGATGCGGCGCCTCGCCTCGCCGGTCGCGGGCGCGCCGTTGAGTGTCACCGTGTCGTGCCCGGCCTCGGCGTCGAGCCGGACGTGCGTGGTCGTGGGGAAGATGTCCAGGGTCATCGACAGGCTGTCGGTGCGGGGGAGGACGAGCCGCTCGTCGCTCTTGCCCCAGTACTTGATCAGCGCGATGTTGGGGTGCGCGACGGCGCCGGCCCGTGCCGCACCGGCCCGCTCCTGCGCCCGGACGGGGGCGGTGTGCTGCTCAGGCATGGCGGACGGACCTCCTCAGGGGCACGACCCACGTCTGTACGGCGCCGGCTTCGTGCAGCTGCCGGGCGACCTCCCGGGCCCGCTCCGGCTGGGTCAGCGCGAGCACGCAGCCGCCCAGGCCACCTCCGGTGATCTTGGCGCCGAGGCTGCCCGCCGTGAGCGCGGCCCCGGCCATCGCCTCGATCCGGTCGGTGCTCAGGCCGGCCGCGCGGAGCAGGCCGTGGTACTCCGTCAGCCGCGTGCCGAGTTCCTCCGGCTTGCCGTCGGCGAGGGCGAGCCTGGCCTCCTCGGTCAGCTCCGAGGCGCGGCGGACGAAGCGTTCCTGTGCTCCGGGGTGGCGTTGGAATCCCTCGTGCAGCAGGCCGACGGCCTTCTTGGTGCTGCCGATGACGCCGCTGTCCGCGATGATGAACAGGCTGTCGCAGCCGACGCTCAACTCCTTGGCCCGGCCCGCCTGGAACAGCAGCGGGCCGGGCGCGCCGACGGTCACGGCGTCGACACCGCTGGACTTGCCGTGTGTCACGTTCTCGGCCGCCTGGACCAGGTCGAACGTCGTCTGCTCGCTGATCTCGCGGCCGAAGAGGTCGGCGAGGGCGAGGACGACCGCGCGGGCACAGGCCGCGCTGGAGCCGAGCCCCCGGCCGGGCGGGACCGAGCCGTCGATGATCACGTCGATGTGCGGGCCGCCCGTGATGCCCAGGGCCGCCCTGAACCCGATGGCCAGCCGGTGCAGGCCCTCGGGGCCCTGCATCGCCAGCCGCCGCGCGGCGGAACCGGTCAGCGTGTAGGACACGCCGCCCGGTTCACGGGGGTTGCGGGAGGACCATCCGGCGCTTGCCGTGACCGCCAGCTGCGGAACCGGAAGGGCGAGCGCCGGCGCGCCGTACACGACCGCATGCTCCCCCAGCAGAATGGACTTGGCGTGGGCGCGGCCGGTACCGACTGAGCGAGCCCAGTGGCTTTCTGATATTCCTGCCGCTGAGATCGGTAGGGTCAACGCACTCAGCTCCCCTTGTCGTGTGTGCAATGCGATCGCGTCATCCGGATTTCCAGGAATGGTTGAGAAGGAAATCAGGCACAGAGAAACCCCGGCAGTGTGGTCACTGCCGGGGCTCTCATGGGCCAGGGGCGTCCGGACGGGTTCCGCATCCGGCGTGGACTGCGTCTCGCGTCCGCGGACTGTGGATGCGGACTGTGGATGCGGGGCTGAAGTCCCTTCCCCGCAACGGTTTTTGGGCAGGGGAGACGTACAAAAATAGTGACACGGGTGGGATCCCGAGCGCAAGCAGGCCCCGAGCCCTTTTGCGGGCGCGGGGCCGGTACGGATGGCTTGTGAAGGGGAGAGGCGGCGGCTCAAGTGTTCCTCTAGCGTGCTCGAGGATGCCGGCGGGTCAATGGCTGCGCTGCAGAGCGATCGTCGTGAGCTCTTCGATGTCGAACTCCGAGCGGCGGCCCGGTGCGCCGTAGCGGGTTATCTTCCCCCGGCTCACCCACTTTCGGATGGTGGCTTCGGTGACGCCCACGGCGAGGGCTGCCACATTCGTCGGGACGAGCCGGTGGCGTGGTGGTTTGGTCATGCGCCGACACTCTTTCGCTGCCGTTCGATGAGCTGTCGCAGGGTGAGCCATTCCCGCAGCTCCCATGAATGTCCGGCCGAGCACCCGATGTTGCTCCGGCCGGTGTTCCCGGCCCTGTGCGGTGCGGCCGTGATCGTTCCTGCGCAGTCGTCCACGACGCACTGCCTGGTGAGCCTGTTCAGGCCGCCGGGGTCGGGGTCGATGGTGCGGCGCAGCTCGGTGGCGATGCTTTCGATCTCGTCCGCGAAGTCGCCGGCCGGGGGCTGCGCGGTGATCCATTCCAGGTTCGCCGTCAGAAACCGTGCCAGTGGGGGGACGGAGCGATGCGGGGCGATGGTGCCGGTCTTCTGCACGACGACCCCCGACCAGGATTCGAGAATGACGAGGATGTTGTGCCGGACATCGAGCACGGCGATATCCAGGTGATCCCGCTTACGGCTCCCCGAGACCTTCGTCGGGTTGGTTCGCCTGGGCGCCGGTGACACGTGGTGCAGGCTTTCCTGGTGGAGTGCGGGGATGATGCGCAGATTGTTCTCCACCTGCTTGATGCACAGGACGCACAGGGTGAATCCGGCGGCGGCGGGGATCTCGGGGATCTCCTGGGGGTGGTTTCTGGGGCACGGGTGAACCTTCATTGAATCTCCTGCATGAGGTGACTCGGCAGATTCGGCAGTCATGTGAGTTCTGTTCCCCCGGTGATGTCCCGAACTTTTCCCCGGGATCACCCCGCACACGATGATGCGGCGGTAAGTCCAATTCCCCGGGATATGTCTGTCGCAGAATCTAACGAGTGGTTCTCGAGTCCCGATGCAGCCCGGAACGCGTGCGGCTGTACCGGGACTCGGCCGCGGCCGACCACGGTATTCCGGCTTCTCAAGCCGACTTCCACCAGGATCCGACGCTTGGTTGAGCGCCTGCACCGACGGTTGCCGAGGAAGGAGGCGCTGTGGACGGAACGCACCGAGGCCGACGCGCAGTACGCGTCGGGCTCACCGCAGGGCCGCCGGTGACGGCGGCCGTTCAGTTTGCCCCGGGGGACCCGGTCCCCTTGGACCACCCCGTCGCCCAGAGACCCGGACCGACTCCCGGGGGCGGCGTGGCGGCGCACTTGGAGGTCTGCCTCGTCGGCGCAGGACCGCGGGGCCTTTCCGTACTGGAACGGCTCTGCGCGCAGGAACGGAAGTCGCCCCGCTGGGACACCGTCACCGTGCACGTCGTCGACCCGGATCCGCCGGGTTCGGGACGGGTGTGGCGCCCCACGCAGTCCCGGCACCTGCTGATGAACACGGTGTCCTCGCAGGTCACGGTCTACACCGACGCCAGCGTCCGCATCGAGGGACCGCTGGAGGAGGGGCCGAGCCTGCATGAGTGGGCCAGGGCGCTGGTCTCGGACACGCTCGAGACCCTCCCGGAGGCCGGATACGACGACGGCGTGCTCGCCGAAGCGCGCCGTCTGGGACCCGACGTCTACCCCACCCGCGCCCTCTACGGCTGCTATCTCACCTGGGCGTTCCAGCAGGTCCTCGCCAACGCCGCCGCGCACGTGACGGTGCGCACGCACCCCGTACGCGCCGTCGCCCTCGAGGACGAGGGGCGGGCGGGGGAGCAGACCGTGGTGCTCGAGGACGGCACCCGGCTGGCCGGCCTGTCCGCGGTCGTCCTCGCCCAGGGCCATGTGCCGGCCCAGCACTCCGACACCGAGCGGGAGCTGGCCCAGTACGCCGAGCAGGAGGGGCTGACCTATCTGGCCCCGTCCAACCCGGCCGACGTGGACCTGTCGGACATCCGGCCCGGCGAGCACGTGCTGCTGCGCGGACTCGGGCTCAACTTCTTCGACTACCTGGCCCTGTTCACCCACGGCAGGGGCGGCGTCTTCACCCGCGTCGACGGCCGTCTCCTCTACCGGTCCTCCGGCCGCGAACCGCGCCTGCACGCGGGATCGCGGCGCGGCGTGCCCTACCAGGCGCGCGGCGAGAACGAGAAGGGCGCCCACGGCCGCTACCACCCCCGGCTCCTCACCGCCGGGTACATGGCGAAGCTGCGCGCCCGGACCCCTGATCGCCCAGGCATCGACTTCGCCGCCGACCTGTGGCCGCTCATCTCCAAGGAGGTGTGCAGCGTCCACTACGCCGCCCTGCTCGCGGCACGCGGTGAACTCCCCGGCCTCGTCGAGGAGTTCACCGAGGCCTACCTGGAGGCCGAACCCGGACGGGAGGAGGACGTGCTCCTGGACGCGCGGGGGATCGGCGCCGCCGAACGCTGGGACTGGAAGCGCGTCGCGCGCCCCTACGGCGACCGCGTCTTCGCCGATCAGGCCGCGTTCCGCGGCTGGCTGCGCGGCCACCTCGACGACGACGTCCGCCTGGCCCGCCAGGGCAACGTCAGCGGACCGGTCAAGGCCGCCCTCGACGTCCTGCGGGACCTGCGCAACGAGCTGCGGCTCGCCGTCGACCACGCCGGGCTGACCGCGGCGTCCCACCGCGACGACCTCGACCACTGGTACACACCGCTCAACGCCTATCTGTCCATCGGCCCCCCGGCGTCCCGCATCGAGGAGATGGCCGCGCTCATCGACGCGGGCATCCTCGATGTGACCGGCCCCGGCATGCGCGTCACCGCCGACCCGCTCGACCCGCTCGGCCCCTGTTTCACCGGTACGTCGAGCGAGATAGCGGACGTGCGGGTGCGGGCCACCGTCCTCATCGAGGCCCGCCTGCCCGAGATCGACCTCAGGCGCACCGCGGACCCGCTGATGAGCGGTCTGCTGCGCACCGGGCAGTGCCATCCGTACCGGATTCCCGGCCCGGACGGCGCGGACGGCACGGGCGGCGCGGACCACGAGACCGGCGGCCTCGCCGTGTCCGAGCGGCCCTACCACGTGATCGACGCCCGGGGGGTACCGCATCCGCGGCGCTTCGCCTACGGGGTGCCCACCGAGTCCGTGCACTGGGTGACCGCCGCGGGCATCAGGCCCGGCGTCGGCTCGGTCACCCTGGAGGACTCCGACGCCATCGCGGCGGCGGTCCTCGCCCTGCCCGAACTGCCTTCTCTGCCCGGGCAGTTGGACCGCACGCCCGCGGCCTCCAGTGCGGGGGCGGGCGCATGACCTCCGTGGACGCATCCCCGCCGACGGGAGCCCTGCCCGCCCACCTCGACGCCGGGCTGCTCTCCCCGGTCCGGGCGGGCACCCCCGTCGAGGCGGCCGTCGGCGACAGCGCCTGGCTGCAGGCGATGCTCGACGCGGAGGCAGGCCTGGCCCGCGCCCAGGCCCGCTGCGGCACCGTCCCCGCCCGGGCGGCCGCGGCCATCACCGCGGCCGCCCGCGCGGACCTGCTGGACGTACGCGAACTGGCGCTGGCCGCGCGGGAGACCGCGAACCCGGTCGTGGGCCTGGTCAAGGCGCTGACCGCGCTGGTCGCGGAACGCTCCCCGCAGGCCGCCGAGTACGTGCACCGCGGCTCGACCAGCCAGGACGTCTTCGACACCGGCGCGATGCTGGTCGCCCAGCGCGCGCTGCGTCTGATCGTCGCCGATCTGCGGGACGTCGCCGAGGCGCTGGCCGGCCTCGCGGCCGCGCACCGGGACACCGTGATGGCGGGCCGCACCCTCGCCCTGCACGCCGTGCCCACCACCTTCGGGCTCAAGGCGGCCGGCTGGCGCCAGCTCGTCCTGGACGCCGCCGAGCGCCTGGAGAAGGTCGCCGACGGCGGACTCCCGGCGGCGCTCGGCGGCGCCGCCGGAACCCTGGCCGGCTACCTGCAGTACGCGGGCCGGGAAGCGGACCCCGCGGCCGTACTCGACGGACTCGGCGCCGCGTTCGCCGACGAGACGGGCCTGGCCGTCCCCGTACTGCCCTGGCACGCCCTGCGCACCCCCGTCGCCGACCTGGGGGCCGCGCTCGCCCACGCCACCGGCGCCCTCGGCAAGATCGCCGCGGATGTGCTGGTCCTCACCCGCACCGAGGTCGGCGAGGTGGCCGAGGGCGCGGTCGCCGGACGGGGCGCCTCGTCCGCGATGCCGCACAAACGCAACCCCGTGCTCGCCACCCTGATCCGCTCCGCCGCCCTCCAAGTGCCCGCGCTGGCCACCGTACTGATGCAGTGTCTGCCCACCGAGGACGAGCGCTCCGCCGGCATGTGGCACGCGGAGTGGCAGCCGCTGCGCGAGGCTTTGCGGCTCACCGGCGGCGCCGCCCACACGGCCGTCGAACTCACCCGGAACCTCACCGTCCACCCGGAGCGGATGCGCGCCAACCTCCAGGCCACCGGCGGCCGGCTCGTCTCCGAGCGGGTCTCGGCCCACCTGGCGCCGCGCATCGGCAGGACGGCCGCAAAGGAACTGCTCACGCAGGCCTCGCAGCTCGCCTCCCGCACCGGCCTGCCGCTGGCCGAGGTGCTGGCCCAACTCCCGCAACTGGCCGGTGTGCTGGACCGCGAGGAGGCGGCCGCCCTGCTCGACCCGGCCGCTTACACGGGCCTCGCCGGCCCGCTGGTGGACCGCGCACTCACCGCGGCACCGGGGCAGGCACGGACCGCGGGGCGGTGACGGTGACGGCCGGCGCGTACGGCGGTGTCGCGGCCGTACCGCCGGCCGGTCCCGGAAGCGGTCCTGGTGGCCCGCGGGTGCCTGCGGGCCCGGTCTCCCCGGGGCCCGCTGCTCTGCGCACCCCGCCCGCTCGATTCCCGCCGGAGCCCTCCTCGCGGCCGCCTGGAACCCCGCTCGAGCCACCGCCGTCGACCGGCCCGGCCCCGCATGATGCAACCACAACACAAGGGGAGGGCGGCCGAGTTGAGTGTGGACGCACGTGTTGCCGACGGGGGCGGCGGCCACGGTCACGCCGTGGTGATCGGCTCGAGCATCGCCGGGCTCACCGCGGCGCGGGCCCTGGCCAACTTCATGGACCGGGTCACCGTGATCGAGCGCGACCGGCTGCCCCGCGGACCCGGCCGCCGCCGCGGTCTGCCCCAGGCACGGCACACCCACAGCCTCATGACCGCCGCCCACCAGGGCCTGGAGCAGCTGTTCCCCGGCATCCGCGAGGACCTCACCCGTGCCGGAGCCGTCCATGTCCGCATCCCCGAGGACATGCTGCTGCTCGGCCCGGCCGGCTGGCTGCCCCGTTTCGACGCCGGTCTGTCGATGCTCAGCGCCGGCCGCGACCTCCTGGACGCGGTGATACGGGACCGGCTGCGCGCCGCCCCCCAGGTGACCTTCCTGCAGGAGCACGAGGTCGTCGCCCTGCAGGGCGGCCCCCAGGACACCGTCACCGGCGTCTGGGCGCGCGGCCGGGACCGCAAGGCACCCGACGGCTGGACCCCCCGGCGGCTGCTGTCCGCCGAGTTCGTGGTGGACGCCTCCGGACGCGGCTCCCGCGCCCCGAAGTGGCTCGCCGAACTCGGCTACGAGCCACCGGCGGAAACCGTCGCCGACACCCGCACCGCGTACGCCACCACCCTGTACGCGCCGCCCGTCGGCCATGTCGCCGACTTCAAGAGCCTGTTGCTCATGGCCGCGCCCGGCGATCCGCGCCAGGCCGTGCTCAACCCCGTCGAGGGCGGCCGCTGGTCGGTGTCGCTCGCCACCGGCGACGGCACACCGCCGCCCGCCGACCACGCGGAACTGCTGCGCGCCGCCGGCGCCCTGCGCCACCCGCTGCTGCGCGACCTCATCGAGAGCGCCACCCCGCTGGGCCCCGTCTACAGCTGCGGCGGCACCGGGAACCGCCGGCGCCACTACGAGAAGCTGCGCCGCTGGCCCGACCAGTTCCTCGTCGTCGGTGACGCCCTGGCCGCCCTCGACCCGGCCCACGGCCACGGCATGACCGTTGCCGTGCAGTGCGCCCTCGTCCTGGACCACCTGCTCACCGCCCACGGCACCGCGGTCGGCATCAGCCACCGGCTGCGCCGGGCTCTCGCCCACCGCCTCGCCCCGGCCTGGCAGTCGAGCACCCGCACCGCGGTCCCGGCCAACGGACTGCGGGCCGAGCTCGCCGGCCGCTACGCGTCCCGGATCGCGGCCGCCGCGACCACCGACCCGCACGCGGCGGCCCTCCTGCTCCACCTGCAGCAGACCCTCGCCCCGCCCGCCGCGCTGCGGCAACGCGCCCTGCGGGCCGCCCTGCACCCCGGGCAGCGCACGGCCCCCGCGACGGCGCCCCCCAGCGTCACCCACGGCCCCCAGGCCCGCCGGCGCCGGCCCCTCGCGCCGGCCCCGCCCGTCATCGGGGTCGCCACCGGCTCCGCCCGGCCCCGGCCCGCCGGCTCCTCGGCCCAGTGGCCGGCCGCGGCACCGGCCCTCGACCGGCAACGACCGTGAGCACCCCTGCTTTTCGGCCGCGTGGCGCGATATACCCCGTCGCGGCCCCAATTGCACCGCCATACGCTCGAGGTCATGACGGGAGTGGATCAACCAGCCGACAGGGAAACCCACTTGTGTGCCCGCGACCCACAACTCACTGGAGAACCACTCGAGTTCACGCTTGAGTATCGCTTGAGCGCGGTTGTTCCGTTCACCGACGCCTGGATAGCGTTTCACCCGCTCCACGGCACCGGCCCGCTTGCGCCGCGGCAGGCCACCCCGTCACCGACCGCCCACCGGCCGGCCCGGGTCTGCCTGTGACGACCGAGCGGCGAGGGGAGGGCGCGCGGATATGAGCACGACCGAAAAGGCGCCACAGAGTGCGCGCACCGTACCGCCCAGGGGCGAACGCATCGCCGACTGGGCGGACGGGCGGCTGGGGATCTACCAATTCCGTTTTCTGGTCCGGAAGGTCTTTCCGGACCACTGGACGTTCATGTTCGGTGAGATAGCGCTCTACAGCTTCATCGTGCTGATCATCACCGGCGTGTGGCTCACCATGTTCTTCGACCCGAGCATGACCGAGACCGTCTACAACGGATCGCACGAGCCGATGCACGGCATCCCGATGTCCCAGGCCTACGCCTCCACCCTCCGCATCAGCTTCGATGTCCGCGGCGGCCTGCTCATCCGCCAGCTGCACCACTGGTCGGCCCTGATCATGATCGCCGCGCTGATGATCCACACGCTGCGGCACTTCCTCACCGGATCGTTCCGCAGGCCGCGCGAGGTCAACTGGCTGATCGGCTTCACGCTGCTGGTGCTGGTCACCCTGGAAGGCTTCGTCGGGTACTCGCTCCCCGACGACCTGCTCTCCGGCACCGGCCTGCGCATCGCCGAGGGCGTCACGCTCGCCATCCCGGTGGTCGGCACCTATCTGACGCTGTTTTTGTTCGGCGGCGAATACCCGGGGCACGACGTCATCCCCCGGTTCTACAGCTTCCACATCCTGCTGATCCCGGGCATCGTGCTGGCTCTGGTCACCGTCCACCTGATCTACGTCTTCTACCACAAGCACACCCAGTTCCGGGGCCCGGGCCGCACCGAGAACAACGTCGTCGGCCAGCCCCTGATGCCGGTGTACACGGCCAAGGCCGGCGGGTTCTTCTTCCTCGTCTTCGGCGTCCTCGCGCTGCTGGCCGGCATCGCCCAGATCAACCCCGTGTGGACCTACGGCCCCTACCGTGCCGACCAGATCTCCCAGGGCTCCCAGCCCGACTGGTACATGGGCTTCCTGGAAGGCGCCCTGCGGGCCATGCCCGCCTGGGAGTTCGTCGTCCCGGGCGGCTACACCGTCAACATGGGCGTCCTGCTGCCGGCCGTCGTCCTGCCCACCGTCATGATGGCCGTGTTCGCCCTGTGGCCGTTCCTGGAGGCCTGGGTCACCGGCGACAAGCGCGAACACCACCTCCTGGACCGGCCCCGCGAGGCGCCCGCCCGCACCGCGTTCGCCTGCGCCTTCGTCTCCCTGTATCTGGTGCTGTTCTTCGGCGGCGCCAACGACCTGCTGGCCGAGCGCTTCCACCTGTCCCTGAACGCGATCACCTGGACCGTCCGGATCGGGGTGTTCGCCGTCCCGGCGCTGACGTACGTCATCACCCGGCGGATCTGCCTCGGCCTGCAGCTGCGGGACCGCGACAAGCTCCTGCACGGCCGCGAGACCGGCCGCATCAAGCGGCTGCCGCACGGCGAGTTCGTCGAGGTCCACGCACCCCTGGACCGCGACCAGGCGTACACCCTGCTGTCCCGGCAGCCCCCCGAGATCCTGCCGGCCCCCGCCACGGCCGACGACGACGGCGTGCCGAACCCGAACGCCCGCAAGGAGATGCTGCGCCACCGGCTCAGCCGCTGGCTGCACGGCGGCCAGATCGCGCGGCCGACCCGTGCGGAACTGCGGCACGCCCTGGAACACCACTCGCCCAACGGACACCACTCGCCCAACGGACACGCCTCGCCCGACGGACACGCCTCGTCCGACGGACACGCCCTGTCCAACGGGCACCTGGAATCCGCCGCCGTCGAGGGACGGGAGCCGGACCAGGAAGTGCGCTGACCCGGCGGCGGCACGACGCAGGAGGACCGGGCCGGATACGGCGGCGCGGGTGATCGGGGGACGGTCACCCGCGCCGCCGCCGTTCCACCGCCGGCCGTCACCGCACCCGGCGCCTTGAACGGCCGAGCATCCACGGAGGCCCGATGAACCGCACGCCATGGCACCGGGACGGACCCCGGGCCGAGTCCATCACCCGGGCACGCACCGGCCTGACGCAGGATCTGCGCGGCCGCCAGCGCCGCTACATCGTGGCCATGCTGGTGCGCAGCGCCTGCGTGGTCCTGATGGCCGTCACCTGGAACCGCTGGCCCGCCGTCGCCGTCTGCGCCCTGGCCGGCGGGGTCGTCATCCCCTACGTCGCCGTCGTCGTCGCCCAGGCCGGATGGCGCCAACAGCGGGGCGTGCGCGCCGAGTTGGCCCGCCCCGCCGATGAGCAGCCCGCTGCCCGCGTGGTCCTCGAACCCACCCTGGTCCTGCCGCCGGAACGGAACACGGCGGGCTGACCTCCGCGGGACACACCACGGCCGAGCCCGGTCCGCAGCGCGGACCGGGCTCGGCCGTGGCGTGTGCTCAGCGCTCCGTCTTCTCCGTGGCCCTGTTCTGCCAGGGACGGCACACGAGCAGGAAGCAGAGCATCGCGGCCAGCGCGCTGCCCAGCTGGACCACGGCCATCGGCACCGCCGTCGTCTTCCCCGCGAACCCGACGACCGACGAGGCGATGGCCCCCATGACGAAGCAGGACGTGCCGACCAGCGCGGAGGCGCTGCCCGCGGCGTGCGGGGTGCGCATCATGGCGAGCGCGTTGGTGTTGGGCAGGATCAGGCCCAGCGCGGAGATCATGACGAACAGGCAGGCCGCGAGCGGAACCGTACGGAGGTCGCCGAGGGCGCCTCCCGTCACCAGCAGCAGCCCCGCCCCGGCGAGCACGAGCATCGCCAGTCCGCACCCGAGCGCCTTGTCCAGGCTGACCCGGCCGACGAGGATCTTGCCGTTGATCTGGCCGACGATCATCAGACCGAACGAGTTGAGGCCGAAGAGCAGCGAGAAGGTCTGCGGGGACGCCCCGTAGACCTCCTGGATCACGAACGGCGACGCGGCGATGTAGGAGAACAGCGCTCCGTAGGCGAAGCCGTTCACCAGCAGGTACCCGGAGAAGACCCGGTCGGCGAACAGCCCCCGCATGATCCACAGGGCTTGGCGCACTCCGCCGCTCTGCCGCCTCTCGGACGGCAGGGTCTCCGGCAGCCGGCGCCAGACGAGCACGGTGAGCGCGACGCCGATCGCGGCGAGGACGAGGAAGATGCCCCGCCAGTCGGTGAGGTGCAGGACCTGTCCGCCGATGACGGGTGCGGCGATCGGAGCGATGCTGGATATCAGCAGCAGCGTGGAGAAGAACCGGGCCATGGCCAGGCCGTCGTAGAGGTCGCGGACCACGGCCCGGGCGATGACGATCCCGGCGGATCCGGCCAGGCCCTGCAGCAGCCGGAAGGCGATGAGCACCTCGGCGGTGGGTGCGAAGGCGCAGATCGTGGCGGCGACGATATAGACGACCAGCCCGGTCAGCAGTGGCCTGCGCCGCCCCCACCGGTCGCTCATCGGGCCGACCACGAGCTGCCCCAGTGCCATGCCGGTGAGGCAGGCGGTCAGGGTCAGCTGGACGGCCGTGGCGGTCGAGCCCAGGGTGCGGGTGACCTCCGGGAGGGCCGGCAGATACATGTCCATCGACATCGGCGGCACCGCTGCGAGGGCGCCGAGGATGAAGGTGACCAGGAGCCCGGTCCGGCGCGGAGCCTTGTCCCCGGGGGCCCCGCCGGGTCTGCCCCTCGCCGCGGACAGCGCTCCCTGCGACCGTTTGCTGCCGGCAACGGCCTCCTCGGCATGCTGAGACATGCGCCCTCCGCATCCTGTCGTTATGTGACTTGGCCGATGCTTGCAGCAGGGCCCTACAGAAACGGCAGACAACGGGTGGCGCCGGTTTTTCCCCTATCCGCCGACAGGCCTGTGATCTGCTGGAGTCGAACGCCATCGACGAGATCACCGCGGTGGAATTCGAGGGGATTTCCGCTATCGGTCCGCCAGTGCATCACTTGGGCCTTCCTCGAGTGAGCCCGGCTCCTTTAGGACGGCCCTTGGCGCGGAGATGCCAACCGTGTCACTATTTCGGCACGCCTCCCCTGCCCAATATCCGTTGCACGAGGGCGGGTTGAGCGCCGAGTTCATCAACTCACGTGGGCGGGACCGGGTGTGACGGCCCGTGGGACAGCCCACCGGTCGCAGCCGTCCGCCGCACCGCGCATCGACGGGGACGTCCACCACCGCACCGGACCAGGGTGACGCCCGCCCCTGCCGCCCATCAGCGGCCCACCGGCCAAATGACCGCCATCAGGAGCCCTTCATGGAGCACCTCGTGCAGCATGCCGTCACCACGATCCGCGAACGCTACGGGGAGCCGCTGAACCTCGACGAGCTCGCGCGGAGCGCGATGGTCAGCAAGTTCCACTTCCTGCGCGTGTTCAGCCGGGTCACCGGTGTCACCCCGGGACGGTTCCTGAGTGCGGTACGGCTCCAGGAGGCCAAGCGCCTGCTGCTGAGCACCTCGCTCAATGTCGCCGACGTCTCGGCGCAGGTCGGATACAGCAGCACGGGGAGTTTCACCCGCCGGTTCACCGAGTCGGTCGGCCTCTCGCCCACGCAGTACCGGAAGTTGTCGCTGGCAGCCCGCGACGACACGGGGGAGCCCGCGACGGACGCAGCGGCGCCGGCCGCGTCCGTGCCGGCGCCGGCCGGCCGGTGCGCCGGGTCCGTGACGGGGGCGCTGCGCACCGCCGAGGCCGCGCTCTCGCCCATCTACGTCGGCGCCTTCGACAGCCCGATCCTCCAGGGCGCCCCGGTGTCCTGGAGCAGCACGTCCGCGCCGGGCCGCTTCACGCTGGCCCGCGTCCCCCAGGGCACCTGGTACATCCACGCGGTGGCCCAGGGCAGCCGTGGCGGCAGCACCGCCGATCCGGAACTCGCCCTGCTGATGGCCACCGTGGGCCCGGTGCGGGTGGGGGCCGACACGGCGCACCGTCTCGACATCACTCTGTGCCCGCCGGACTGGACCTGTCCGCCGGTCCTCTCCGCCCTGCCGGGCATCGACCCGCAGCCGCTGGCGGCCTGACCGCTGCGCAAAAGACCCGTCCCGTACAGAAGGCAGACTCCAGAGAAAGTAGAGCCCAGATATGCCAAGGCTATGCAAGCCCGCGGTGAGCGCGCCGGAACACATCATCACGATGGAAGAGACTCTCGAGTTCGCCGAGAAAGCCCATGCGGGAAAACCGCAGCTTCCCTTGGCGCTCCGGCTGATCCGGAACACCGGAGTACTGAAGCGGCATATCGTCCAGCCCATCGAGAAAACACTTCGGCACCCGGGCCTGACGGAACGCAACCGCATCTATGAGGCCGAGTCCAAGAAGTGGACCCCGCCGGTCATCGAAGAGGCCCTGAAGAACGCCGATGTGTCGGCGCGTGACATCGACGCGATCATCTACGTGTCGTGCACCGGCTTCATGATGCCGTCGCTGACCGCATGGCTGATCAACAAGATGGGCTTCAGGCCGGACACCCGGCAGATACCCATCGCCCAGCTGGGGTGCGCGGCGGGCGGCGCGGCGGTCAACCGTGCACACGACTTCTGCCTGGCCCACCCCGCCAGCAACGTCCTGATCGTCAGCTGCGAGCTGTGCTCGCTGTGCTACCAGCCCGACGCGGACGACATCGGTTCCCTGCTGTCCGACGGGCTGTTCGGCGACGCGGTCGCGGCCGCCGTGGTGCGCGGCAACGGCGGAGTCGGCATCGAGCTGGAGCGCAACGCCTCCTACCTCATCCCGCACACCGAGGACTGGATCTCCTACGCGGTCAAGGACACCGGCTTCCACTTCCAGCTGGACCGCCGGGTGCCCGGCACGATGGAGCCGCTGGCCCCGGTGCTGCGGGAGTTCGCCAAGGACCACAGCTGGGACATCGGCAGCCTCGATTTCTACATCGTGCACGCCGGCGGTCCGCGGATCCTGGACGACCTCGCCAAGTTCCTCGACGTCGACCGCCAGGTGTTCCGGCACAGCTGGGCGACCCTGACCGAGTACGGGAACATCGCCAGCGCGGTCGTGTTCGACGCGGCCCGCCGCCTCTTCGAAGAGGCCGCCCCGGCCGCCGGCGCCACCGGGCTGATCGCGGGCTTCGGCCCCGGTATCACCGCCGAGATGGCGCTGGGCAGCTGGAGCGCCGACGGACCGCAGCCCCTCGACTGAGCTCCGACGGGCGCTTCGGGATCCTCCCCCGAGCAGGATTTCGCACGGACAAAGGAAGCGAATCGCATGAGTAGCCTGATCACCCCCGCCGGCGAGGGGCGAAAGCTGGTCACCAAGGCGCAGGAGGTGACATTCAAGGCCACCAAGGAGCAGGGCTCCTCCATATCCATCTTCGAAGTCGTCGTTCCGCCCGGGTTCGACGTCGGGGCGCACGTCCACAACGAGTCGCAGGAGTTCTTCTACGTTCTCGAGGGCGAGCTGGAGCTCCTCTGCTTCGAGCCGACCGAGCGTACCGGCGACACCTGGCACCACTGGGAGTCCGCGGCAGGAGACCGGGTCGTGCGGGTGGGCGCGGGCAGTTGCATGTTCGTCCCGCCGGGAACGCCGCACGCGTTCCGCAACCCCACGGACAAGCCGACGACCATGCTGTTCCAGAGCTATCCCTCTCCCGAGCACGAGCGCTACTTCGAGGAGATCACGCAGATCTGGTCGAGTGGCCGGGCGGTGGACCCCGAGTCGGTGGAGGCGATGCGGCAGCGCTACGACGTCAGCCAGATCACGCCGATGAGCTTCGTGCCCCGGCCGGCCGCAGAGGGCGAGGTGTAGCGACATGACCACGCCGGACAGGATTCCCCTGGTGTTCGCGAGCCTGGGGGAGCAGGAACTGGCCGCCGTCGCCGAGGTGTTCGCCTCGGGCTGGCCGGCCGGCCAGGGCCCCCGGGGCAAGGCGCTCGAGGCCCAGCTGAAGGAACGCTACGGGGCCGGCGACGCGGTCGCGGTGAGCAACTGCGGCGCCGCCCTCCATCTGGCGATGCTCGCGTTCGGCGTCAGGCCGGGCGACGAGGTGATCGTCGCCGACTACACGTTCCCGGCACCCGCCCATGCGGTGCGGTACGTGGGCGCGACCCCGGTCTTCGCCGACGTGCGCGCCGACACCGGCACGGTGGACCCGCAGGCGGTGGCGGATCTGGTCGGTCCGCGCACCGTCGGCATCATCGCCGTCGACACGGTCGGCCTGCCCGCGGACTACACCGAGCTGCAGGCGATCGCGGACCGCCGTGGACTGTTCCTGGTCGAGGACGCCGCCTGCGCGGTGGGCGCCACGTACCAGGGGCGCGAGGCGGGTGCGCTCGCCGAGGCGGCCTGTCTGTCCTTCCACGGTCGCAAGGGCGCGACCAGTGGTGAGGGCGGGGCCCTGATCGCCGTCGACCCGGCCATCGGGGCGGACGCGCGGCAGCGGTCGTCGTTCGGTATCGGCAGCATCTACGACCAGGCGCAGATCATCGGCCTGCCGATCCCGGAGTTCACCGAGATCGGCTACAACTTCAAGCTGTCCGACATCGCCGCGGCGATCCTGCAGGTGCAGCTGGGCCGGATCGAGGAGCTGCTGGAGCGGCGGCGTGCGGTCGCCGCGCGGTACGCCGAACTCTTCGCCGACGAGGAGCTCCTGACGGTGCCGCACGTGCCGCTGGACCGTACCCACGCCTGGCAGTCCTACCTGGTGACGCTGGATCCGCGGGTGGACCGCGCGGCGGTCGCCACCGACCTGCGGGCCCGGGGCATCGGCTGCCTGCACGGCACGTGGGCGAGCCATCTGCAGCCCGCGTTCGAGGCGAAGCAGGTGTGCCCGGTCTCGGCGGATCTCTTCCGGCGCAACCTCGGCATCCCCATGCACGCCGAGCTGACCATGGACCAGGTCGAGCGTGTCGTGGACGCGGTGCGCACCGCGGTGCGCACCCACGCGAGGCCCGTCGGGCGCGCCGCGTAGCGCAGTTACGGCCACCGAGGAGTCACCCGCACGGCTCCGACGACCCCAGATGGGCGTCGACCTCGCAGCAGCGTGCCCCCGAAGGAGAAGCTGCCCATGAAGGGCTCCACAGCCTACAAATCGATACAGAAGCGCGGTCTTCACATCGGCCTGCTGCCGGAGATGGCCGCGGCCGTGAACCCGTCGACGCCGATCACTCTCGACCACGACCTGGACGTCCTGCCCGAGGCGGGGCGGAGTCTGACGGTGGCTCAGTACGCCGAGCACGTCGACGACCTGGCGGGCCGCCTGTGGGCGGCCGGGGTGCGGCCCGACGAGCGCGTCGTGCTGTACAAGACTGCCAACGCCGACCACTGGATGCTCGCCGCCGCGGTGTCCCGTATCGGCGGGGTCGTCGTGAACCTGTCGCCGGCCCTGGACCCCACGACCGTGGGCGTCCTGCTGGAGCGCGTCGGCCGGCCGACCCTGCTCACCGACGGGGTCAAGTTCGACCTCCTCGCCGAGGTGCCGCTCGCCGACCTGACCCGGCGGGTGATCACCTCGGCCGGCGACCGGCCGGGCGCTCTCGCTCTCGCCGCTCTCGCCGGATCGCCGCGGGTCAAGCCGGTGGTCCGGCCGATCGACGAGGCCGCCGTCATCACCCACACGTCCGGCACCACCGGCATTCCCAAGCTCGTGGTGCACACGCCCCGCACCCAGGGCATCCGCCTCGTACCGCAGTGGCGGCTGCTCTCCCTGATGCGGAAGAAGGAGACCGTCGCGATCAACGTGCCCTTCGTGCACTCGCGGATGGTCGCGGCCATGTCCCTGGCCCTGCTCAAGGAATACCCGGTCCTGCTCATGCGGGAGACGGATCCCGCCGACGTCGCCGAGCAGTTCATCGAGCACCGGCCGGCGTTCGTCGAGGCGCTCCCCAACTCGCTGATGGAGTGGGAGGGTCTCGCCGAGGACCCGCGGGCGCCGTTCGGCACGGTGAAGGTCTTCAGCAGCACGTTCGACGCGATCCACCCCGGGACGATGAGCAAGCTGCTCAAGGCGTCCCACCGGCGGGGCGCCCTGTTCTTCCAGATCTACGGGCAGAGCGAGGTCGGCCCGGCCGTCGGCCGCGCCTACTTCCGCCATTCCGCCCACAAGGCGAACGGCCGCTGCGTCGGCTGGGCCATGCCCAAGGGCGCCGCGCGGATCCGCGTGGTGGGCCGGGAGGGCCGGCCGCCGTCCGAGACGACCCCCGGCTACATCGAGGTCGCCTGGGACGGCCTGGCGAAGACCTACTTCGGCGAGCAGGAGCGCTACGACACCAACCGCGACGGCGACTGGTGGCGCACCGGGGACGTCGGTTACCGCACCCGGTTCGGCTGTCTGCACATGCTCGACCGGGAGGTCGACATGATCCCCGGGGTGCGCAGCTCCCTGGAGATCGAGGACGTCGTGCTGGGCAAGCTGAGCGAACTGAGCGAACTGGTCGTGGTGCAGGGACCGAACTCCGAGCCGGTCCCGGTGATCTGCACCGTCGACGACGAGCCGCTGGACCGGGAGCGCTGGCGCGCGGCCGTCGCCGGCTTCCCCCAGCTGGCCGACCCCGTCCAGATTCCGCAGGCCGAACTGCCCCGGACCGCGACGCTGAAGGTGCAGCGGCTCGCGCTGGCCCGCCGGTTCAAGGAGCCGCTCCGGGCGCCGCTCCAGGAGCCGGCGTAGGCGTGCCGGGCCGGCCGCAACGCCCGAGGGAATCCACCCCCACTCGAAAGGGACCACTGCAATGACGTCGGACGCCACGCTTGCGCGATTTCGCGAATACATGGTCGGGCCCTCACGGTTCATGACCCTGGTGTCTGTTTTCGAACTCGGCATCGTCGACCGGCTCCGGGCCACCCCGGGCCAGACCGCCGCCGAGCTCGGCGATGCCGTCGGCGCCAAGCCGGACGCCGTGGAACAGCTCCTCTTCCTGCTGGTCAAGGAGGGGTTCATCGCCTACGACGAGGAGACCGGCGGCTACCGCCTCGACGCGCTCGCGGACGTCGCCGAGAGCGACCTGAACCGTGCCCTCGCCTATATGAACCTGATCAAGGTCACGGCACTGCGGCAGCTGTTCTACCTCACCGAGAGCGCACGGACCGGCACGATCGTCGGCCTGAAGGAGCTGTACGGCGCCGAGGGCACCCTCTACGACGCCGTGGCCGACCACGACGACCTGAACGACTCCTGGCTCCGGCTGATGAACTCCGTCACCGCCAACATCGATCCCTGGTTCTTCGACAACATCGATGTCCCCTCCGGCGCCCAGGTGCTCGACCTCGCCGGCAACACCGGCCTCGGGGCGATCCACACCTACCGGCACAAGACCTCTCCCGGGCTGAGGGTGACCACCTTCGACCTGCCGGACAAGGAGGCCGAGGCGCTGGCCAACTTCCGGGCCCAGGGCCTGGACGAGCACCTCTCCTTCATCGGCGGCAACGTCTTCGACGTGATCCCCAAGGGCTTCGACGTCGTGCTGATCAAGCACTTCCTGGACATGTTCGACAAGGACGACGTGCTCCGGATCCTCACCGGCGTCAACAAGTCGCTGGAGATCGGCGGGCAGGTCAACATCCTGGTGCCGGTGTATCCCGAGGACATCAAGGAGACCGACAACTACAACGTCGACTTCTTCCCGGCCTTCTTCATCGGCGCCGCCATGGGCCAGGGCGGCCCGCAGAAGCTGACGGTCTATCAGCACCTGCTGGAGGAGGCGGGCTTCAAGGTGACGAAGGCGATCACCAAGGACGCCGCCGAGATCCCGCCGGACGTCATCCCCGTACAGGCCCTCCTGTCCGCGACGAAGGTCGCGTGAGCGACCGGACCCCCAACGAAAGGAGATCACGGTGACCACCCTGATGCTGCTGCCGGACGGCATGCGCCGCTGGTCCAAGGCGAACGGCGTCTCCCTCGACGACGGTTACGCGGCGATGGCGGACAAACTGATCGAGGTCATCGCCTGGGCCAAGGAGGAGGGCGTCACGACCCTCTACATCACGGCCTCCTCCGCCGCGAACCACAGCCGTCCCGAAGCTGCGGTGACCACGTTCATGGAGGCGTTCACCGATCTGGTGCGGCGCTGCCACCCCGACATCGCCTTCGACTTCTCCGGGTCGCTCGACCTCGTGTCCGACGAGTACCTCACCGAGTTGGAGGCACTGCGGGACAAATCGAACAAGGAGTCGGGGTTCACTTTCCACTACATCCTGGGGATGTCCCTCACCCATGAGGTGATCGGCATCTTCAACAAGCTCAACGGGAGGATCCCGGCCCTGACCGAGGACATCCTCGCCGCCCACGCGTATGTGCCCACGCAGGTCGACTACCTCATCCGCACCGGCGGCGCGACCCGTATGTCGTCCTTCTTCCCGCTGACGTCCCCCTACGCGGAGCTGTACTTCTCCCCGGTCCTGTTCCCCGACATGACGCGAGCCGATCTCTCCGCCGCCCTCGAGGACCTGCGGGCACGGGACCGGCGATTCGGCGGCTACCCGGCATGAACGACCACGGACCCATGTCCAGGACCGCCGAAATCGAGAAGGTGTACGCGGCCATCGAGGAATCGGCCCAGCTGGTGGGTGCGACCTGCGCACGCGAGAAGGTCTGGCCGGTTCTGGACGCCTTCGGGGACGCCCTCCCGGAAGCAATGATCGTTTTCGGCGCGCAGGCCGGCGACCGCCACGCGGGGGAGCTCGACTACAGCTTCACGGTGCCGGCGACGATCGGTGAACCGTATGCCCACGCGCTGTCGAAGGGACTCGTCGCCGCGACGGCCCACCCCGTCTCCTCCGTGCTCTCGGACGTCCAGGAGCGCTGGGCCGTCAAGGAGCACTTCGTCGACGCCGGTGTCTGCGGCGGCTTCAAGAAGATCTACGCGCACTTCCCGGACGACATGAAGACGGTGGCGGAACTCGCCGCCCTCCCGTCGATACCGCCCGCCGTGGCCGCGAACGCGGACCTCTTCGCCCGCCACGGCCTGGACCGGGTGGCGATGATCGGGGTCGACTACCGGCACCGGACAGTGAGCCTGTACTTCCACTTCGGCCCTGACGGCCGGCCCGCGCCGAGCACCATCCGCGCGCTGCTGAGCGACCTCGGGATGCCGGACCCGCAGGAGCGGGTGCTGGAGTACGCCCACCGGTCGCTGCGGACCAATGTCACCCTCGGCTGGGACTCTCCGCAGGTCATCCGGATCGCCTTCGCCCCGCCGCCGGTCCGCGGACTGGACCCGTCGGCGATCCCCGGCCGCATCGGGCCGCACATAGAGAAGTTCGCGCGCATCGCCCCGCGCGTGTACGACGGCGAGCAGGTCAACATGTTCGCCGTCAAATGGATGCGCGGCGAGGAGTTCCTCGAGATCTGCTCCTACTACCAGCTCGCGGCGCTGCAGCAGAAGCTCCTCACGCAGGCCCCCGGGACACCGGGGTAGCGGCGCCAGGAGCGGAGACGACAGCCGCAGGACGCACGGGGCTCCCGTGCCGCCGGGCGGGGCGTGCGACGCCCCGGCCCGGCGGCACGGGAGCCCCGTTGGCTTTCCCGGCCCTGCCCGTCGGCCGCCGGCGCCGACACCGACCTACGGAGGACACATGTCCGCGGCCGCCCAGGCGCGGAACGCGAGCCCGGAGAACCTGGCCGCGTACGCGAACACACTTTTCGAGGAGGCCCTCGCCGGGCCGCGCGAACAGCTCGGCGAACGCCTCTTCCGGATGTCCCTGACGGCCTGGGAGAACCCCCGGCTCAGGCCGCAGCTCCTGGAGAAGATCCGGGCCGCGACCACCAGCGACGCGGGCGCGGCACAGCTGCGTGACCACTTCTCCGCCCTGCTCGTCGTGCGGGTGGGAGAGGTGGTGAAGGCGCCGCGGCTCGCTCTCAACGCGGTGGTGACGCAGATCGTGGGCGTGATCATGCTGCGCTACGTGATGCGGATGGAGCCGATCGCCTCGGCGTCGGTGGATCAGCTCGTCGACACCTTCGCCCCCACCATCCAGCGCTGGCTGGATGCATAGGCCCACCACAGATTTCCCAGATCGACGCATGGAGGATGAATGTCCGCCGAAAACGCCGCGGAAAGGCTCTACTCGGCCATCGAGAAAACAGCCGGCCTGCTGGAGGTGACCTACTCGCGGGACAATGTCTGGCCCATCCTGACCGCCTTCGAGGACATGCTCCCGCAGGCCGCGATCCTCTTCAGGGGAGCGACGGACAAGCGTCACGCGGGAGAGCTCAACTGTCACCTGATGATGCTTCCGGGCGACGTCGACCCCTATGCCCTCGCTCTGTCGAAGGGCCTGGCGGAAAAGACGGACCACCCCGTCGGCAGCCTGCTCGCGGACATCGCGCAACGGTTCCCCGTCGAAACCTACGGCATCGATTTCGGGGTCGTGGGCGGCTTCCAGAAGACCTGGTCGTGCTTCCCCGGGAACCGGATGCAGAGTCTGTCGAAGCTCGCCGACGTTCCGTCCATGCCGCGCAGCCTGGCCGAGAACCTCGGCTTCTTCGCCCGCCACGGCCTGGACGAGAACGTCACCCTGCTCGGGATCGACTTCGCGCACCGGACGGTGAACGTGTACTTCGGCGAGGTGGACGCATGCACCGAGCCGGAGGCCGTCAAGTCGATGCTCGGTGAGCTCGGCATGCCGGAGCCCAGCGAGCAACTGCTCAACTTCGCCCGCCAGTCGTTCGGCTTCTACACCACGCTGAGCTGGGACTCCCCGCGGATCGAGCGTTTCTGCTACGCCGCGATCTCCCCGGACCCCAGGACACTCCTGGACCGGGTCGAGCCGGAGATCGAGCACTTCCTGAAGACCGTTCCGTACGGCGCCGACAGCCCCAAGGCCGTCTACGCCGCGACCTCCCAGAAGGACGGGGAGTACTACAAGATCCAGTCGTACTACCAGTGGCGGCCCCGGCTGGTGAACCACATGCACACGAGCGTGTCCGAATCCGGCCGGTAGCGTCCGCGCAACTCCGTTCACCCACGCAGAGATTCATCAGCCAGAACACCTACCGTTTCGGATCAATCCCCGCTGAGGAGACGTTCATGGGCCTTCTTGAGAAGATCAAAAGTCCAGAAGACGTGCGGAGGCTGGACTCTTCGCAGCTGCCGGAACTCGCGGCAGAGATCCGCGATTTCCTGGTGGCCGCGGTGTCCAGGACGGGCGGCCATGTCGGCTCGAACCTCGGGATCGTCGAGCTGACCCTGGCGCTGCACCGGGTGTTCGAGTCCCCGCAGGACCGGCTGCTCTTCGACACCGGCCACCAGACCTACGTCCACAAGCTGCTGACCGGGCGCCGCGCCGGATTCGACAGACTGCGCCAGCGCGGCGGCCTGTCCGGATATCCCAGCCAGGCCGAGTCCGAGCACGACGTCATCGAGAACTCCCATGCCTCGACCGCGCTCTCCTACGCCGACGGGCTGGCCCGGGCCAGGCAGCTCCAGGGTGTCGGCGGCAGTGTCGTCGCGGTCATCGGGGACGGCGCGGTCACCGGCGGCATGGCCTGGGAGGCGCTGAACAACATCGCCGGGTGCCAGGACCTGCCGGTGGTGATCGTGCTCAACGACAACGGCCGGTCCTACTCCCCGACCGTCGGCGGCTTCGCCAGCCATCTGGCGTCGCTGAGGCTCGGCTCCGGCGGCCAGGACACGGCGTGCTCCCCGCAGGCGCTGTTCGAAAGCCTCGGCCTCGCCTACATCGGGCCGGTGGACGGACACGACACCCGCGTCCTGGAGGAGACCCTCGGCGCGGCCCGCGCCCTGGGACGCCCGGTGGTCGTGCACTGCGTCACGAAGAAGGGCCACGGCTACGCCCCCGCGGAGAACCACGCGCAGGACTGCTTCCACGGCGTCGGCGCCTTCGACCCGGTGACCGGCGAGTCGAAGCCCGCCGGCGCCGCCTCCTGGACGGAGGTGTTCGGCTCCGAGCTGGCGAAGATCGGCACCGAGCGCTGCGACGTCGTGGCCCTCACGGCGGCCATGCTGCACCCCACCGGGCTCACCGAGTTCGCCGAGGCCCACCCCGACCGCGTCTTCGACGTCGGCATCGCCGAGCAGCACGCGGTGACGTCCGCGGCCGGCCTCGCGCTCGGCGGACTCCACCCGGTGGTGGCGGTGTACGCCACCTTCCTCAACCGCGCCTTCGACCAGGTCCTGCTGGACGTCGCGCTGCACCGGCTGCCGGTCACCTTCGTCCTGGACCGGGCGGGCGTCACGGGCAGCGACGGGCCCAGCCACAACGGCATGTGGGACCTGTCGCTCCTCCACATGGTGCCGGGGCTGCGCATCGCCGCCCCGCGCGACGGGGCCCGGCTGCGGGAACTGCTCCGCGAGGCGGTGGACGTGTCCGACGCGCCCACGGCCCTGCGGTACCCGAAGGGCACGGCGGCCGCGGACCTCGAGGCCGTCGGCAAGCTCGGCGGCATGGACGTGCTGTCCCGCTCCGCCGGCCTGGAGCACACCGACTACGGCGTCGAGGACGTCCTGCTCATCGGCGTCGGCGCGATGGCCCCCGTGTGCGTGGACGCCGGACGCCTGATCTCCGCCCAGGGCCTGGGCGTCACGGTGGTCGACCCCCGGTGGGCCGCGCCCCTGGACCCCGCTCTCGCCGACGCGGCCCGCTGGCACCGCCTGGTGGCCGTCGTCGAGGACAACGGCCGGGTGGGCGCCGTCGGCGACGCGGTCGCCCGGCTGCTGCGCGACGCCGGCATCGCCACCCCGGTGCGGACCTTCGGCATCCCCCAGGAGTTCCTGGAGCACGCCGGCCGGTCCGAGATCCTGGCCGACACCGGGCTCAACGCCCAGGATCTCGCCCGCACCCTCACCCATCTCGTCCAGAGTTCCGTCGCCGTCCACGGCGACGACCGGACCATGCCCCTGCACGCCTGAGAGGAGACCTGCTCGTGCCGAACGTCGATCTAGGCATACCGAAGTTCCCCCAGCGGGCGATCACGACGCGGCGACGCTCCCGTTCGTTCTCGGTGGGAGCCGTCGGCGTGGGCGGGGACCACCCCGTATCGGTGCAGTCGATGACCACCACGGTGACGTCCGACGTCAACGCGACCCTGCAGCAGATCGCCGAACTCACCGCCGCCGGCTGCCAGATCGTCCGCGTCGCCGTGCCCTCCCAGGACGACGCCGACGCCCTGCCGCAGATAGCCCGCAAGTCGATGATCCCGGTCATCGCCGACATCCACTTCCAGCCCAAGTACGTCTTCGCGGCGATCGAGGCCGGCTGCGCGGCCGTACGCGTCAACCCCGGCAACATCAAGAAGTTCGACGACCGGGTCGGGGAGATCGCCCAGGCCGCCTCCGCCACCGGCACCCCCATCCGGATCGGCGTCAACGCCGGCTCGCTCGACAAGCGGCTGCTCGCCAAGTACGGCAAGGCCACTCCGGAGGCGCTGGTCGAGTCCGCGCTGTGGGAGGCGTCCCTCTTCGAGGAGCACGGCTTCCGGGACATCAAGATCTCCGTCAAGCACAACGACCCGGTCGTGATGATCGAGGCCTACCGGCAGCTGGCCGCCCAGTGCGACTACCCCCTGCACCTCGGCGTCACCGAGGCCGGGCCCGCCTTCCAGGGCACCGTCAAGTCCGCGGTGGCCTTCGGCGCGCTGCTGTCCCAGGGCATCGGCGACACCATCCGGGTCTCCCTGTCCGCCTCGCCGGTGGAGGAGGTCAAGGTCGGCATCAAGATCCTGGAGTCGCTCGGCCTGTGCGAGCGGGGGCTGGAGATCGTCTCCTGTCCGTCGTGCGGGCGGGCCCAGGTGGATGTGTACAAGCTGGCCGACGAGGTCAACGCCGCCCTGGAGGGCTTCCCCGCTCCGCTGCGGGTGGCGGTCATGGGGTGTGTGGTCAACGGGCCCGGCGAAGCCCGCGAAGCCGATCTGGGCGTGGCGTCCGGCAACGGCAAGGGCCAGATCTTCGTCAGGGGAGAGGTCGTCAAGACCGTGCCCGAGTCGCAGATCGTCGAGACGCTGATCGAAGAGGCCATGCGCCTCGCCGAGGAGATGGGCATCGACCCGCTCGCCGAAGCGGCATGACAGAGGTTCTTAAGCCGCTCGAAGTCCAGGACAGAATAAAAACAGCGCATGCGGTTTGATATTGACAGACCGCTTGTGCTGTTCTTAGCTGGTGGTTGCTGGACTTGGACGCGCACCCCCGTAAAGAGACTGAAGGAACACCACCATGACGACGTCCGGACCCTCTCCGGTCTCGGCCGCCGACCGGCCCGCCGCTTCGGCGGCCGCGGCGCCGGGCGGCTTCGACCTCGACAACGGCAACTTCTACCGGGACCTGCTCGGCAAGGCGGGCGACGCCTCCGGCAGGACGCAGTCCATCGCGCCCGCGGACATCCCCCTCATCGTCTGGATCGAGGACGTCCTGCAGACCGCGTGGTTCGACGCGCTGGCGCCCTACCATCCGACCGCGGTCGGCGTGCACTCCCGGATCGGGCGCCGTCCCGCCGGTGAGTCCGCCACCAACCGGAACAAGAACATCGCCGCCCTGCACGCCGCGAACCAGGTGGTGCGCGCCCTGTACCCGGACCGGGACGCGGTGATGCGGCAGGTGCTGGGCATGGTCGGCCTGAACGCCGACGACGCCTCGGTGGACCCGGCCACCGCGGTCGGCATCGGCAACATCACCGGCAGGGCCGTCATCGAGGCCCGGGTGCGGGACGGGATGAACTTCCTCGGCGACGAGGGCCGCAAGTACCACGGCGGGCAGTTCGGCGACTACACCGGCTACCGGCCCGTGAACACCGCCTACGAACTGGCCGACCCCTCGCGCTGGCAGCCGGCGCTGGGACCGCACCCCCGCCGCCTCGACGGCGGCCACGGCGACAAGGGCGTCTTCGCCGTCCAGCAGTTCCTCACCCCGTACCTGGGGCAGGTCACGGCCCACACCTTCCAGGACGCGCGCGAGTTCAAGCTCACCCCGCCCGACCACACCGACCACACCGACCACCGCGCCTACCAGCGCTCGGTGGACGAGATCCTGGCGGCGTCGGCCGGACTGACCGACGAGCAGAAGGTCAAGGCGGAGTTCTTCGACAACGCCTACCTGGGCATCCTCCAGTCGACCAAGCACGCGGCCCTCGCGCACAACGCGGACCTGGACCTGGACGACTGGGTCCACCTGCTCTTCGCGAGCTCCGTCGCCAAGCTCGACAGCCTGATCGCCGCCTGGCACCACAAGCGCGCCTACGACGCCGTCCGGCCGTTCAGCGCGGTCCGGCACGTCTACGGCGACCGCCACGTGACCGCCTGGGGCGGACCCGGCAAGGGCACGGTCGAGGACCTGCCCGCCGACGAATGGACCGGCTACCTGCCGGTGGCGAACCACCCCGACTACCCGTGCGGCTCCACCGCGGTCATAGCCGCCGAGGCACAGGCGGCCAGGCGCTTCCTCGGCGACGACGTCCTCGGCTGGACGCACGCCGTCGACGCCGGCTCGACGATGACGGAGCCCGGGGCCGTCCCCGCCCAGGCCCTCGAACTGCACTACGCCACCTGGACCGACTTCGAGCAGGACTGCGCCTCGAGCCGGGTGTGGGCGGGCCTGCACTTCAAGGAGACGTCCGAGCGGTCCCTGGAGTTCGGCACCCAGTTCGGCGACCGCGCCTACGACTTCGTGCAGCGGCACATCAAGGGCGACGTCGAGGACTGACCCTCCCACCGGCGGCGGGCACCGCCCCCCAGCCCGCCGCCGCGCCCGGCCCAGACCGGGAAGACCCACCACGGGGGTCAGCGGGGGGCGCGTTTGGCGGTGCTGCCCCTGCGACGCGGCCGGCATGTCACAGGACGGCCGCCGTGATCGTCATATGGGTGACGCCTCGAGTGCTTTCGCTCGAGATTTCTTTCGATGGGAGATGTTCTTCATGGCAACACAGGCAGCCCCTGCACCCGGGCCGAGCTCGCAGGCAGCCGCTGACCCCAGGCGATGGCTGGTCCTTGCCGTCATCTGCACCGCCTACCTCATGGTGGGCCTGGACCTGACCGTGATGAACCTCGCCCTGCCGTCCGCGCAGGAGGACCTCGGCTTCACCGACGCCGACCGGCAGTGGATCGTGACCGCGTACGCGCTGCCCTTCGGCGGCCTGCTGCTGTTCTGCGGGCGGCTGTCCGACCTGATCGGCCGCAAGGAGAGCTTCCTCCTCGGGGTGGGCGGCTTCGCGGTCGCCTCCGCCGTCGGCGGCGCCGCGAGCAGCTTCGGAATGCTGGTGACGGCCCGCGCCTTCCAGGGCGCGTTCGCCGCGATGCTGGCGCCGTCCTGCCTGGCCCTGCTGGCCACCACGTTCACCGACCCGAAGGAGAAGGGCAAGGCCTTCGGCATCTTCAGCGGGGTCGCGGCCACCAGCGCGGGCCTGGGGCTGATCATCGGCGGCGCGCTCACCTCCGGCCTGGACTGGCGGTGGTGCATGTACGTCAACCTGTTCTTCGCCGCGGCCGCCGTCGTCGGGGGCCTGCTGCTGATCCAGAAGCAGCCCAAGACGGTCGCGCAGATGGACATCCCCGGTGTGATCCTGGCATCGGCCGGCATGTTCGGCGTGGTCTACGGGTTCTCCAACGCCGCGGACGACAGCTGGAGCACACCCTCGACATGGGGTGTCCTCGCGGCCGCCGCCGTACTGCTGCTCGCCTTCGCGTACTGGCAGACGCGCGCCCCGCACCCGCTGGTACCGCCCCGGATCGTCCTCGACCGCAACCGCGCCGGCGCGTACCTCACCGTGCTGGTGAGCGGGGTCGGCATGTTCGGCATCATGCTCTTCCTCATCTACTTCATGCAGATCAACCTCGGCTTCTCGGCGATCAAGTCGGGCGTCGCACTGCTGCCGATGATCGTGTGCACCACCGTGGCGGCCGGCGCCGGCGCCGCCAAACTGCTGCCGCACCACGGTCCCAGGCCGCTCATCACCGCCGGCATGGTCATCAGCGCCGCCGGCATGGCCTGGCTGACCAGGATCGGCGTGGACTCGGGCTATGCCTCGCACCTGCTCGGCCCGCTCATGGTGGTCGGCGTCGGCCTCGGCCTGGTCTACTCCGCGGCCCTGGGCACCGGCACCTCCAACGTGGCACCCCAGGACGCGGGCATCGCCTCGGCGTGCGTCAACACCGGCCAGCAGCTCGGCGGCGCCATCGGCACCGCACTGCTCAACACGATCGCCTCCACCGCCGCGGCCGGCTGGCTGGCCGGCCACGCGGAAGGGCAGCCGACCCCCGAGCAGCTCGGCCTCGCCTCGATCGACGGCTACATCACGGTGTTCTGGTGGTGCACCGCCATCTTCGCCGCCGGCGCCGTCATCGCCGCCCTGGTGCTGCGCCCCGGCCCGCTGCCCGGGCCCGCGCACGCACCCGCCCAGCCGTCCGAGCAGAGCGAAGCGGCCCTGTCCTGACGGGCGTCCCCCGGACCGCAGGCGGCCGGGGGACACCCCGGCGCACCAGCCGGCGGGGAGGGCGGTCACCCCCCGTCCCGTCCTCCCCGCTTCCCTCTCCTCGCGCCGCCCGGGCCGTGCACGCCGCGTCCACCAGGACACCACCGACGGGGAACGACCGGCCCGTGTCACAGCGACGGGACCACACACGGCATCCGCGACGGCGGATGGGCGCAGACCGAGGAGGACCCGCTGGATCCGGAAGAGCGGACGACGGCACGCCGGTTGAGCGTGGTCGACGTCGTCGACGACGAAGAGGCCCCGGCCGGCGAGCGGGCCGCCTCCCCGGGGAGCACCACGGCCCAAACGACCCCCCGCGCGGCCGGCCCGGTGGGGCCAAGGCTCCCAGGAGGAACCGGCGCGGGCCGGACCGAGGAGTTCGAGGACCTGCGGCCCCTGCTGTTCTCGATCGCCTACCGGATCCTGGGCAGCGTGAGCGAGGCCGAGGACGCGGTGCAGGAGACCTGGCTGCGCTACCAGACCAGCTCGACGCAACCCCGGTCCCTCAAGGCCTTCCTGTCGGCCACGGTGACCCGGATCTCCATCGACACGCTGCGCTCGGCCCGTGTCCAGCGCGAGGAGTACGTCGGCCACTGGTTCCCCGAACCGCTGCTCACCGACCCTTACGAGGACCCGGCCCGGTCGGCGGAACTGGCCGACTCGCTGTCGATGGCGGCCCTGCTGCTACTGGAGCGGCTGTCCCCGCTGGAGCGCGCGGTCTTCGTGCTGCGGGAGGTGTTCCTCTTCGGCTTCCCGGAGATCGCCTCGGCCGTGGGCCGCTCGGAGGCGGCCTGCCGCCAGCTCGCGGTGCGGGCCCGCCGGCACATGGACGAGGGCCGGCCCCGGTTCGAGGCCGACCTGCAGGAACGGCAGGAACTCGCCGGACGCTTCTTCGACGCCCTCAAGGAGGGCGACGTCGAGGGGCTGCGGGAACTGCTCGCCGCCGACGTGCAGTTGATCGGGGACGACGGCGGAAAGGTCCCGATGCTGGCCAAGGTCGTCACCGGCGGCGACACCGTGGCACGGCTGCTCGCCACGATCCTCCCCATGCTCATGCGGGTCGACGTGACCGTGGAGCCGCACCAGGTGAACGGCCAGCCCGGCGCGATCTTCCGCGACCGGGACGACAAAGTGCTCAACACCTGGGCGCTCGACGTACTCGACGGACAGATCCAGACGATCCGCTCCGTGAGCAATCCGGACAAGCTCGGACACCTGGGTCCGGTCGCCGACGCCTGGGCGGTCAACCGCGAGGCGAACCGGGCGCGACGGTCCGCGGACTGACCAGGAGAGACCAGGCAGCGGCCCCCCGTGGTCGCGACATGGCGACCGCCTGCCCAGGACCACGGGGAAACCTCACCCACGGCGAGCCGGAGCCCGGCCGGCATCGCGCTGCCCGCCGCGGCGCTCTGGACTCAGGGAGGAGCTGGCGTGGGCCGGACTGAGGAGTTCGAGGAGCTGCGGCCCCTGCTGTTCTCGATCGCCCACCGGATCCTGGGCAGCGAGGCCGAGGCCGCGGCCGCGGTGCAGGAGACCTGGCTGCGCTACGCGGCCCAACCCGCGAAACCCGCCCCGGACAAGGAGTTCCTGACGTCCACGGTGACGTGGATCGCGGTCGACGCGCTGCGCGCGGACCGCATGCGGCCCGAGAAGCTTCCCGAGCCGCTGTCGACGGCCGCCGTGCTCCTGCTGGAGCGTCTGTTCCCGCTGGAGCGTGCCGTTTTCGTGCTGCGGGAGATCTTCGGATGCGGCCTGCCGGAGATCGCGTCGGCCGTGGGGTGCTCGCCGGCGGCGTGCCGCCGGCTCGCCGCCGCCGTGTCGATGATGAGCGGCGGCGGTAGGGCCCTGCCGTGGCCCCGGCGCATCGACGGCGCGGAGCAGGTGGCCCGGGCACTCGTCGCGATCGTCCCGGCGCTGCTCCGTATCGGCGTCACGATGGAGTCGCAGCAGGTGAACCGCCGCCCGGGCGCGATCTTCCGCGACCGTACGGGCAGGGTCCTCAGTGAGCTGTCGCTCGACGTCTTCGACGGGCGGATCCAGACGATCCGCTGGCTGACCCCGCCGGACGAATCCCGGGGTCCGGCGGCGGACGCTCCCGCGGCCGGCTGAACCCGGCCCACGCAGTGCGGCAGCCGCCGTCTCCCGGCGACTGCCGCATCCTCGTTCCCGTGTTCCCGTTCCGGCCGTCAGTTGCCGGCGGTGGCCGGGGCCGTGGCGTCCGCGATGAGGTCGTCGAAGGTCAGGTTGAACAGCTGGTGATTTCCGGTGAGTCCGGAGACCAGCTTGACGAAATCCACCTGGGCGTCGTTCTTCTTCTCCGGGTCGGTGATTTCCTGCGCCAGATTGAAGTAGAAGCCCTTGGTCTTCGAGCGGTCGTAGAAGTGTTCCACGAATACCCGGATGTCGCTGAAGAAGTCCTGGTAGGCGGTGGCGTACCGGTCGAGTGCCTTCTCCTCGATCTCCGGGTGCTCGATGATCGTGTCGACTATCTTCGACAGCGCGCTGCCCGCCATCGTCGCGAGTGCGACTCCGGTGGAGAACAGCGGGTCCACGAAAGCGGCGGCGTCGCCGACCAGCGCCCAGCCGTTTCCGTAGAAACGCTCATTGGTGTACGACCAGTCGCGCGCGGTGCGGAAACCGGCGGTCTGGTGCGCGTCCTTGAGGAGTTCCTTGAGCTTGCTGGTCTGCGCCATCTCCGAGTGGAAGAGCTCTTCCAGGGACTGGTCGGTCGCCTTCGCGGTGGCCGAACGCGTCACATAACCGACGCTGAACACGCCCTTGTCGAGCGGAATCCCCCAGAACCATCCTTCCTGGATGCCCTCGATGAGGATGTTGCTCCACTCGTCGCCGGGCAGCCGGTGGCAGTTGTCGAAGTACGTCCACACCGCGACGTTCTGCAGCTGGTCGTGCCAGTTGACGTCGGAGTACTTCCGGCCGATCACCCGGGCCTGGCCGGAGGCGTCGATGACCAGGGACGCCCTGGTCTCATGGGTTCCGTCGAGCCCGCGCACGGCGTACTTGACGCCGACGACGCGGCCGTTCTCCTCGATGGTGTCCTTCACCGTCGCCTCTTCCACGACGGTGGCACCCAGTTCGCGCGCCCGGTCCAGAATCATCGTGTCCAGGTCGGCACGGCGCGTGTGATAGGCGTACGGGATACGCCCGCCCGTGCTGAACGAGAAGTTCCACGGGATCTCGTTGTTGCCCCAGACCAGAGTGCCGCCGTATTTGCGCTCGAATCCCCTCGTCTCCATGCGCTCGGTCAGACCGAGTTCCTCCATGGGGATCATGAATCCGGGGATGAGGGATTCCCCGACGTGATACCGGGGGAATCGCTCACGGTCGAACACGAGAACGCGGCGGCCGCGCTGGGCGAGAAGCGCCGCGGTGGTCGCACCGGCGGGCCCGCCGCCGATGACGATGACGTCGTAATCGTCAGAAATCCCAAGCAGAGTGGACGACATCCGTTACCTTCCCCAGTTTCGGCTTCCGCGCGTCGCGTGCAGATTTCCCCCGCTCCCGCAAAGCGCGCTTTCGGACCAGAGTGCAGGTTTTGATCAGGCCGTGTCATCGCCGAGATTGCTCAGTAATCCGGGTCGCTGTTGAACGTCGGGGCCGGCCGGCAGTACACCGCCGTCCGGCACAAGTGGCCCTCCACCGTGCCCCGTTAGCCTCCGGCCACAGCCGCGATGCGCCCAGCACCGCGTGCACCGATCGCCGGACCGGCAGGAGCCGACACGTATGTCTGTGGAATCCATCGCGCCCGCGGGAAGCGGCGCCACCCCCGCCAAGGACGTCCGCCGGCTGGACCGGGTGGTCATCCGGTTCGCGGGCGACTCGGGCGACGGCATGCAGCTCACCGGTGACCGTTTCACCTCCGAGACGGCGTCCTTCGGCAACGATCTGTCGACCCTTCCGGACTTCCCCGCCGAGATCCGGGCGCCCGCAGGCACCCTGCCGGGCGTTTCGTCCTTCCAGCTGCACTTCGCCGACCACGACATCCTCACCCCCGGCGACGCCCCCGACGTCCTGGTCGCGATGAACCCGGCGGCGCTGAAGGCCAACGCCGGCGATCTGCCGCGCGGCGCGGAGATCATCGTCAACACGGACGAGTTCACCAAACGGGCGATGCAGAAGGTCGGTTACGCCACGAACCCGCTGGAGGACGGCTCGCTGGACGCCTACCGCCTCCACCGTGTCCCCCTGACCACTCTCGCCGTCGAGGCGCTGAAGGATTTCGACCTGTCCCGCAAGGAGGCCGAGCGCAGCAAGAACATGTTCGCGCTCGGCCTGTTGTCGTGGATGTACCACCGGCCCACCGAGGGCACCGAGAAGTTCCTGACGACCAAGTTCGCGAAGAAGCCGGAAATCGCGGCGGCGAACGTCGCGGCGTTCCGGGCGGGCTGGAACTTCGGTGAGACCACGGAGGACTTCGCGGTCTCCTACGAGGTCGCGCCGGCCGCGCAGGCGTTCCCGGCCGGCACCTACCGCAACATCTCCGGGAACCTGGCCCTGTCCTACGGGCTGGTCACCGCGTCCCGGCAGGCGGACCTCCCGCTGTTCCTGGGCTCGTACCCGATCACGCCGGCGTCCGACATCCTGCACGAGCTGAGCAGGCACAAGAACTTCGGCGTCCGCACCTTCCAGGCCGAGGACGAGATCGCCGGCATCGGTGCCGCGCTGGGCGCGGCGTTCGGCGGGTCGCTGGCGGTGACGACCACGTCCGGTCCGGGGGTGGCGCTGAAGTCGGAGACGATCGGGCTGGCGGTGTCGCTGGAGCTGCCGCTGCTGGTGATCGATATTCAGCGGGGTGGCCCGTCGACGGGGTTGCCGACCAAGACCGAGCAGGCGGATCTGCTGCAGGCGATGTTCGGACGCAACGGTGAGGCGCCGGTACCGGTGATCGCCCCGTGTACGCCGGCGGACTGCTTCGACGCGGCGCTGGAGGCGGCGAGGATCGCGCTGACGTACCGGACGCCGGTGATGCTGCTGTCGGACGGTTATCTGGCCAACGGCAGCGAGCCGTGGCAGATCCCGGAGGCCGACGAACTGCCGGATCTGACGGTGCAGTTCGCGCAGGGGCCCAACCACACCCTGGAGGACGGCAGCGAGGTGTTCTGGCCGTACAAGCGGGATCCGCAGACGCTGGCCCGCCCGTGGGCGATCCCGGGAACACCGGGCCTCGAGCACCGCATCGGCGGCATCGAGAAGCAGGACGGCACCGGCAACATCTCCTACGACCCCGCCAACCACGACTTCATGGTCCGTACCCGGCAGGCGAAGATCGACGGCATCGACGTGCCGGATGTCGAGGTCGACGACCCGCACGAGGCACGCACCCTGGTGCTGGGCTGGGGATCGACGTACGGCCCCATCACCGCCGCCGTGCGCCGGCTGCGGGCGGCCGGGGAGTCCATCGCGCAGGCCCATCTGCGCCACCTCAACCCCTTCCCCCCCAACCTCGGCACCGTCCTGAAGCGCTATGAGCGGGTCGTCGTACCGGAGATGAACCTGGGCCAGCTGGCGATGCTGCTGCGCGCGAAGTACCTGGTCGACGTGGTGCCCTTCACTCAGGTCGACGGAATGCCGTTCAAGGCCGAACAGCTGGCCCGCGCGCTGGAGGAGGCACAGCATGGCAACTGAACTCAAGCTCCTGCCGAAGGACTTCAAGTCCGATCAGGAAGTGCGCTGGTGCCCCGGCTGCGGTGACTACGCGGTCCTCGCCGCGGTCCAGGGCTTCATGCCGGAACTGGGCCTGGCGAAGGAGAACATCGTCTTCGTCTCCGGGATCGGCTGCTCCTCCCGCTTCCCGTACTACATGAACACGTACGGCATGCACTCCATCCACGGCCGCGCCCCCGCCATCGCCACCGGACTGGCCACCAGCCGACGGGACCTGAGCGTGTGGGTGGTCACCGGTGACGGCGACGCGCTGTCCATCGGCGGCAACCACCTCATCCACGCCCTGCGCCGCAACGTCAACCTGAAGATCCTGCTCTTCAACAACCGTATCTACGGCCTCACCAAGGGCCAGTACTCGCCCACCTCCGAGGTCGGGAAGATCACCAAGTCGACGCCGATGGGCTCCCTGGACGCGCCCTTCAACCCGGTGTCCCTCGCCATCGGCGCCGAGGCCTCCTTCGTCGCGCGCACGGTCGACTCCGACCGCAAGCACCTCACCGAAGTACTGCGCCAGGCCGCCGCCCACCCCGGCACCGCCCTCGTCGAGATCTACCAGAACTGCAACATCTTCAACGACGGCGCCTTCGAGGTCCTCAAGGACCGGCAACAGGCCCAGGAAGCCGTGATCCGCCTGGAGCACGGCAAGCCGATCCGCTTCGGCACCGACCTGGCCAAGGGCGTCGTACGCGACCGGTCCACCGGCGACCTCGAGGTCGTCGGCGTCACCCCCGGCAACGAGGCCGACATCCTCGTCCACGACGCCCACGCCCCGTCCCCGGCCACCGCCTTCGCCCTCTCCCGCCTCGCCGACCCCGACACCCTGCACCACACCCCCATCGGCGTCCTGCGCTCCGTCGGCCGGCCCGTCTACGACACCCAGATGGCCGACCAGCTCGACGCCGCGACCGAACACAGCGGCAAGGGCGATCTGGCAGCACTGCTCGCGGGCGGCGACACCTGGACCGTCGCCGGCCACAGGGCCCGACGGGATCGGCAGGGCCTGTAACCGCCGTATCCACGGCGGCCGCACACGACGTCCAGGGGCGGCTGAGAGGCCCTCAGTACTCGCTCAGTACTCACTCGAAGCGGACGCTGCTCTCCCTCGAGCCGGTGGCAGAAAAATGCTGTTCGGGGCCCCATCCAGGGGCCCACGGCACCGCAGCGCAGCCGGAAGCCCGCACTCGCGGCGCTCCGGACCGCGGTCGGCGCCCGGCAGCGGGCCGGCACCACACATGACGCTCCGCCGTCCGGGTTTCCCTCTCATGCCGCCTGCGGGCCTGCCCGCCCGCGCCCCCGTGCACCGCACCGGGGCGCGGGACGGACCGCATCTCACGGAGACGGATGTCATGGATACGCATCAGACCACGTCACTACTCGTCGGCCTCGCCGTCATGGTGCTCCTGGCCCGCCTGCTGGGCGCGCTGGCCCGGCGCCTGGGCCAGCCGGCGGTGATCGGTGAAGTCCTCGCCGGTATCGCGCTGGGACCGACCCTGTTCCACGGGGCCATCGCCGACACGCTCTTCCCGGGCGACATCCGGCCCCTGCTCGCCGCCCTGGCCGCGGTCGGTGTCGCGGTCTTCATGTTCATCGTCGGCCTGGAGTGGGACGCCGCGATGATCCGGGGCAGCGGAAGCCTGGCCGCGTCCGTGTCGTTCAGCTCCGTCCTGCTGCCGTTCGGTCTCGGCGCGCTCCTCGCGCTCTACCTGATGGACGACTACGGCACCGGCGACCGGACGGCGTTCATGCTCTTCATGGGCATCGCCATGTCGATCACGGCGTTCCCGGTGCTGGCGCGCATCCTCACCGACCGGCGCATGAACCGCACCCCGCTGGGCGTGGTGGCCCTGGCCTGCGCCTCGATCGACGACGTCCTCGCCTGGACCCTGCTCGCCACGGTCGTCGCCCTCAGCGGCTCGGCCGGCCCGGACCAGTGGCGCATCCTGCTCGCCATCCCCTTCCTGGTGGGCATGTTGTACGTCGTACGCCCCCTGCTGCACCGCTTCGCCGCCGGCCGGCCGACGCTGCGGCTCACCCCGACCGTGTTCGCGTGCATCCTGGCGGGCCTGCTGCTGTCCGCCGCCGCCACCGAGTGGGTCGGCCTGCACTACATCTTCGGCGCGTTCCTCTTCGGCCTGATCCTCCCGCGCACCGGCAGCGAGCAGCTGCGCACCGAAGTGCACGACCGCCTCGGGCAGATGAACGGCATGCTGCTGCTGCCGGTGTTCTTCCTGGTCGCCGGCCTGAAGGTCGACCTCTCCGAAGTGGGCACGGCCGGGCTGGGCGCGCTGGTGCTGATCCTCCTGGTGGCCATCGGCGGCAAGTTCACCGGCGCGTACGTCGCCGCCCGCCTCAACCGGATGCCGGTCCGGCAGTCCGCCGCGCTCGCCACCCTGATGAACACCCGCGGCCTGACCGAACTCATCGTCCTGAACGTCGGCCTGCAACTCGGCTTCCTCGAACAGGACCTCTACTCGCTCATGGTGGTGATGGCCGTGGTCACGACCGCGATGGCGGGCCCGCTGCTGACGTGGATCATCGGCCGGCCCACGGACGGCGACCGCCCCCACGACCGCGACGTCCCCGCACGCCTGGCAGGCACCGCGGGCAAGGCCGCCTAGACCTCGCGGACCGGCCCCGGCGCCGCGCCGTGGCCCCTGCGTCCCGCTCCATCCGTCCGTCGATCGTCCCCTCGCGCAGACGCCCCACGCGTTCCCGTGCGGTGCCCGCGCCTGCGGTTCTTCCCCGTACCTTCCCAACGAAAGGGGCCGCTCATGGCCACGGACGCTCCGCCGTCCCCCAGTCCGCAGGAGTTCATCGACCAGCACCCGATGAGCCGCAGGCAGTGGCTCATCGTGGTGCTGGGCCTGCTGATGATGCTTGCCGACGGACTCGACTCCACCGTCGTCGCCTTCGTCTACCCCCGGATCGTGGACGACTGGGGCACCGAGCTGAGCACCGTGACCGTCATCGCGACGGTCAGTGTTCTGGCGATGATCGTCGGCAGTGCGACCGCCGGCCCGCTCGCCGACCGCTACGGGCGCAGGGGCGTCACCGTTACGGGCATCGCCGTCTTCGGACTGGGCACGGCATGCATGGCACTCACCCACGACGTCGTCGCCTTCGCCGCGCTGCGGGTCGTGGCCTGCCTGGGGCTCGGCGCGATCCTGCCGACCGTGATCGCCCTGGTCGCGGACTGGATACCCGCCCAGCGCAGGGTGCAGATGGTCGCGCTGGCGTTCGCCGGGGTGACGGCCGGTATCACCGTCGGCGGCGTCCTCGCCTCGACCCTCATCCCCGTGTCCGGCTGGCCCGTGCTGATGGCGGTGTGCGGGCTCGCTCCGCTGCTGCTGATCCCGGCGGTCCTGCGGTTCGTCCCGGAGTCCGTCAGTGTGCTCGCCGCCCGCGGGCGGTCCGCGGCCGAGGTGCGCGAGGCCCTCTCCGCCGTCGCGGGCCGGGACGTGTCCCATGTGGACTGCGGCCGGCGCACGGTGCGGCGGCAGCCGAAGCCCGCGTCGAAGGTCGTCGTGTCCGGTGACTTCGCGCGCACCACCGCCCTGCTGTGGCTGAGCTTCTTCCTGGCGCAGGGCATGGGCGCCCTGATCATCACCTACCTTCCGCTGCTGGTCGAGCGGATGGGCCTGACGGCCGCACAGGCCGCCATGGCCGTCGCGGCGTTCGGCTGGGGCGGCCTGACGGGACAGATCTCCGTGTCCTTCGTCCTCAAGCACGTCGACCGGTTCCGGGTGCTGTCGGCGCTGTGGGCGGCGACCGCCCTCAGCTTCACGGCGGCCGCCCTGTGGGCCCAGGAGTTCACCGCGCTGCTCGCCGTGACGTTCGTCCTCGGGCTCTGCCTTCCGGCGGCCGCCTCCGTGCTCCAGACGATCGCCGCGGTGGCCTACCCGCCGTCCGCCCGCGCCACGGGAGTGAGCTGGGCGAACACCGCGGGCAAGCTGGGGCCCGTGGCCAGCGGTCTGTGCGGCGGCCTGATGGTCGACGCGGGCTGGAGTTTGGGCACCGTCCTGCTCGTCCTCATCGTGCCGGTCGGGATCTGCATCCTGGCCGCGGTGCGGCTGAGCGCCCGCAGCCAGGTGCGCCCGAGCGAGTCGTACCCCGCTCCCCGGCCGGCCCCGGCGCACGAGCAGCCGGCTCCGGCCCTGGCCTCCGAGCAGGCGTGACCGTGCCGCCCGCTGGTTGGCGTCCCGGGACGCCAACCAGCGGGCGGCTCACCGGGGTTTCGGCGGCCGGGGCGGGAAGTTGTACCGGTCGAACGCCTCACGGGCCTCCGGGATGAACGCCTCGTGATCCACCAGCTCGGCCAGTTCGTGCTCCGTCAGCCAGTCGTGCCAGGCAATCTCCGAGGGATCGGGCCGCGAGGGGCCCCTCACGACTATCTCGTGCAGAGCGAGCCAGTACGGGCCCGTGCACCGGTACTTGAGCACCAGCTGCGGCCGGCCCCGGACACCCAGCTCCTCCGACAGTTCCCGCGCGGCGGCGTCCTCGTACGACTCGCCGACCTTCGCGGCGCCGCCCAGCAGCCAGTTGAACTGTCCCGGGAAGCGCGGCACGTCGTCGGGACGGCGGTGCACGAGAACCCGCCCCTCGGTGTCACGGCACAGGATGCCCGCCACCCGGTGCCGCCAGCCGTGCAGCATCGCGTCGTCCCGGTCCACCACGGCCAGCACTTCATCGCGTTCGTCAACGCGTTCGACCAATTCTCCCATGGGCCACACGATCGCAGGGCGAACTAGAGCCGGGCTCCAGGAGCGTCGGCGCCCCCGGGCCCGCTCGTTCACGCCGCCTGGGCCGGCCGGCGGGCGAGGGTGTCCTGCAGGCTCCTGCGGTGCGGCTCGCCGGTCTCGGTGCGGGGCAGGCCGCCCATGAGGACCAGCTCGGCGGGCAGATGCGCGGGCGGCACGCCCCGGCCGAGCAGATGGTCGCGCAGTTCGCGGAGCGTGGGCGGGGTCCCGTCCGGGACCACCACGGCACAGGCCAGTTCGCCGTGCTGGGCATCGGTGCACGCGACGACCGCGACCTCCGCCACCCGGGGATGGCCCAGCAGCAGCTCCTCGATCTCGGTGACCGGCACCAGGAACACCCCGCCGACCTCCTCGGTGCGCAGCCGCGGATGCCCGCCCTCGTCCAGATCCACCCCGTCACCGGTTCCGGATCCGCCGTCCTGCTCCCAGGTCAGGCCGAGACCGCCGCCCCCGCGCCGCCACACGGCGAGCGGTGAGGCGGGCCCGCGCGGCCACAGCCGGTGCGGCCCGTCCGCGCCCAAGGCACCCTCCCGCCCGGCGTGGGCGGCGGGCTGGGGCAGGGCCCGCAGCTCCACCCCCAGCGTCGCCCGGACCTGCTGGACGAGTGCGGCGGAGGTGCCCGCCGGATCGGAGGTGAAGGCGCCGCTCAGCTCGCCCACCGGCCGCGGCCGGTGGTGCTGCACGGTGACGAGCTCCGCCCACTGGGCGGGCGTCGCGTACATACGGCGCACCCCTGCCGCGGCCATCAGAGCGAGAGCGGCCTCGGGGTCCCAGAGGTCCTGGAGCACGATCGTGCCCCCGCGGGAGAGCGGTCCGATCACCGCGTGCAGCAGCGAAGGCAACGAGGCCAGCGGCAGCGCCGAGAAGTCGGCCTGCCCGGGCCCGCCGGAGGCAGGCAGGCCCGCGTACAGCGAGTTGGGCGTGTGCAGGGCCATGCTGTGCGCGGCGCGCAGACCGAGGGAGGTGACCGCCAGACAGATCCGGTCGGCGGCAGCGGGCGGCAGCGGCAGCCACCCGGTGGGCCGGTGGCGCTCGTGCGGGGTGTGCACGAAGTGGGTGACGAAATCGACGGCACCGCGGTCCACCGTGTCACCGAGCACGGCCCGGTGGCGCAGCCAGGGCAGCCGGGGCACGAGCTCGGCGAGGATCCGGGCGGGTGCGGTGCCCTCCCACCGGTCCGGTACGACGCACAGCCGGGGAGCGGCCGCACGGAGCACGGCCTCCAGATCGCGGGCACCGTATCCGGGCAGGACGGGGACGGCCACGGCGCCGGTGCGCAGACAGGCCAGCAGCAGCGCCACCGCCTCCCAGCGGTTGGGCAGCTGGAAGGCGACCGGGTCACCGGGGCGCACGCCGAGCGCGTCCAGGGCGTGCGCGAAACGGTCGGTGCAGGCGGCGAGTTGGCCGTACGAGATGCGGATCACGCGGTTCGCGGCGGGCCGGTGCGCCCGGTGGGAGACGACCGCGGTGCGGTGCGGGTGCCGTGCCGCACCGCGGTACAGGTCGTGCAGCACGGTCTCGGTCCGCCACCAGCCCCGCTCCACAAAGGCCCGCGTGACCTCGGCCGGCGGACGCAGGGCGCCGGTCCGGCCCGCGAGCGGCAGCTCGCCGTCGGCCGGGGAGGGCCGCCGCGGCGGGGGCGGCGCGCCCGGGGACCGGTACAGCGGGGCCGCCCTCACTGCCTCCTGCCGATGGCCCAGGCGATATGGATCCGGGAGCCGCAGCCCAGCTTGCGCATCACGCTGCGGACGTGGTTCACCACCGTCCACTCGGCGATGTCCAGCCGGTCGGCGATCTGCCGGTTCGTCAGTCCTTCGGCCACGAGCAGCGCCACCTGCAGCTGGCGCGGGGTGAGCGCGGTGCTGTCACCGCGCTCGTCGGAGCGGCCCGGCTCGGCCGCGGCGAGCGCTTCGGCGGCCATCGCCTCCGGGCGCAGCCGCAGGCCCTCGACCCACGCGGTGGCGAAGACCGTCCCGCCGAGCCGGCGGCGCAGTTCGTCGACGGCGGCCCGCAGCCGGTCCTTGCACTCGCCCGGGACGCCCACCCCGGTGCGGGTCCGCAGCGCCTGGGAGGCGGCGAGCAGCCGGACGGCGCGCTGGAGCTGGCCTGTCGGCTCCAGGACGGCCAGGGCGAACGTGTCGAGGGCGGCGGGCAGTTCGGTGCGCTCGCCGATCGACTCGTACAGTCCGATGCTCTCCCTGAGCGCCGACCGGGCGGCGTCCTCGTCACCCTCGTGCAGGGAGAGCTGGGCGCCGACGCGGACGGTGCGGGCCAGATCGCGGATGGCGCCGCTGTGCCGCTGGATGCGGCCGGCCCGTTCCAGCAGGACGCGCGCCTGCTCCGACTCGCCGCTCGCGAGGAGGACTTCGGCCAGTGCGGCGGCGGCCTCGGCGGATCCGGCGGTGTCGCCCTGGGCGTCGAGGGTGGCACGGGCGGCGGACAGCAGGGACCGGCCCGCGGACCGGTCGCCGCAGCGGAACAGCACGTGCCCCATACGGGCGGTGGCGAGGGCACCCGCCCCCGGATCGCGCAGCCGCTTGTACAGGGCGACGGCACGGCGGTGGCGGTGCGCCGCCCCGTCGTTCTCGCCCAGGGCCGTGGCCAGCACGCCGGCGCCGGAGTACAGGCGGGCACGCGTACGCAGCCCCTCCTCGTCCTCCGCGTGGTCGCCCGCCTGCAGGGCCTGTCCGGTGGAGTCGAACCAGCGCAGCCCTTCCCTGAGTTCACCGCGCACGAGCCAGGGCTGCAGACAGGCGGTGACCAGCGCGGCCCGGTCGAGCAGCGCCGCGGGCCGGCCGGGCCGCACCGGACCGCCCCGGCCGCGCGCCCTGCTCCCCTCGCCGTCTCCTTCGTCCGCGCCGTCCCCGTCCCCATCCCCGTCTCTGTCCCTGTCTCTGTCCCTGTTCTCGAGGTGGTGCAGGGCGGCGAGGATGTTGTCGTGCTCGGCGACCGCGACCCGGAGCCAGCGCTGCTGCTCGGAGCCCTGGAAGCGGCCCTCCAGGGCGGGCAGCAGCCTTTGGTAGAACCGGGCGTGTGCCTGCCGGGCCGCCAGGGCCCGCTGTCCGCCCGCCTCCTCGAGCAGGGCGAGACCGTAGGCGCGGACGGTGCGCGGCATCATCAGCCGGCTGTCGGTGTGCGGGTTCTCCGCCAGGGTGAGCAGGCCGCGGTCGAGCAGGGTCTCCAGGGCGACGGCGGTCTCCGCCGCGGTGAGCGGCGAGACCTTCTCGGCGGTCGCGACGGTGACACCCCCCTGGAACAGGGCGAGCCGGGCGAGCAGCGACCGTTGCCCCGCGCTCAGACCGCGGCAGCTCCACTCGGCGATCGCGAGGACGGAACGCTGGCGCGGCGGCACGTCGACGGGCCCCGGAAGATGGCTGTCGCCGCCGCGCCGCAGCCATGCGCACAGCTCCTGCGGCGGGTAGAGGCGCAGCCGGCGTGCGGCGAGCTCCAGGACGAGCGGGACGCCCTCGATCAGGTTGCAGATGTCGACGACCGCCTCGACGTTCTCGGCGGTGAGGGCGAATCCGGGGGCGGCCTCGCGGGCGCAGCGGGTGAAGAGCCGGACGGCCGGATTGTCCTGCACTTCGGCGACGTCGGGTTCGAGCAGCGGTCCCGGGGGCGGCAGCGCTGTCACGGGGACGACGTTCTCGCCGTAGATCCGCAGGATCTCCTGCCCGGTGGCCAGGACGGTGAGCAGGGGAGTGGCCGTGAGATGACCCGCGAGCGCCACCGCGAGGGCGTCCGCGACGTGCTCGACCCCGTCGAGCAGGAGCAGCGTGCGGTCCGTCATGTCCCGCACGGTCTTGTCGATGCTCTTCAGCACCGACTCCAGGTCCACGCAGGCGGGCAGGTCGAGGGTGTGGATGCCGCCCGGGAACAGCTCACCCACACCGAGGGCGGCCTCGGCCGCCAGCCGGCTCTTGCCCACCCCTCCGGCGCCGGTCAGGGTGATCAGCCGGACGGCGGGATCCTGGAGCCTGCCCTGGACGGCGATCAGATCGAGTTCCCGGCCCACCAGGTCGGCCGCCGGACGGTACGCCCACGGATCCGCTGACATGCTTCCCCCTGCACCTCCGCCCGGCGCCGTCTTGCGCCATCACTCAGGACATCCCACGGTGTGTGCGCCCGGACTCCGCGGACCGCTTTTCCCATCAGTCGCGCCGAGCCGGGGTTCGAGAATCGCTCGAAAGCCTCGAATGCCGCTCAAGACGGGGCTGAGAGGACATCCAGTGCAGCCCGAAGGGGGTGACAGCTGCTACAGATTGTCTATTCATCTATAGTCATCTCTAGTCGCGTATCTTGGTCGTGTGAAGCTTTCGGAATGGGCGCGTCAGCAGGGTGTGAGCTACCAGACCGCCTGGCGGTGGGTGAAGGACGGGAAGATGCCCGTCCCGGTCCACCAGGCGCCGTCTGGGACATGGCTGGTCGACGAGCCCGTTGTCCAGCTGTCCGGGCGGGTGGTGGCGTACTGCCGTGTGTCGTCCGATGACCAGAAGGCGGACCTTGACCGGCAGGTGGCGCGTGTGGTCACCGAGTCCGGGAAACGCGGCCTGGCCGTGGCCGGGGTCGTGACCGAGGTCGGGTCGGGGCTGGATGGGCGGCGTCGCAAGCTGCACAGGCTGCTCGCCGATCCCAAGGCTGCCGTGATCGTGGTCGAGCACCGTGACCGGTTGGCCCGGTTCGGCGTCGAGTACCTGGAGGCCGCGCTGTCAGCTTCCGGTCGGCGCCTGGTCGTCCTTGATCCCGCCGAGACTGCTGACGACCTGGTGCGGGACGTCACCGAGGTACTCACCTCGATGTGTGCCCGCCTGTACGGGCGGCGCGCGGCGAAGAACCGTGCCGCCCGTGCGGTGGCCGTGGCGACCGGTGAGGCCGACGAGTGAAGAAGTTCCAGGCGCAGCCCGGCTTCCAGCTCGTCGCACACAAGCTGGCCCTGGACCCGGGCGCCGGAGCGTCCCGCCGTCTGATGTCGCACACCGGAGCCTCCCGCGCGGCCTACAACTGGGCTGTGGGCTGGGTCACCGCCACGTGGTGGCAGCGCAGGGCCGAGCAGTCCTACGGCATCGGCGAGGACGACCTGACGCCGTGGCGGGACTTCTCCCTGTACGCGCTGCGGAAGGCGTTCAACGAGGAGAAGCACACCGACCCCAGGTTCTCCTCCTGGTGGGAGGAGAACTCCAAGGAGGCGTACAACACCGGACTCGCGGGCGCTTCGGCCGCCTTCACCAACTACGCGAAGTCGAAGTCCGGGAAACGCAAGGGCCGCAAGATGGGCATCCCCCGCTTCAAGACGCTGCGCCGTGCCCGCCGCACCTGCCGCTTCACCACCGGCGTCATCCGGATCGAGCCCGACGGCCGGCACATCACTCTGCCCCGCCTCGGCATGATCCGCCTGCACGAGCACCGCCCCGATCTGGTCGCGCTCATCGAGGCGGGCGAGCTGCGGATCCTGTCCGCGACCGTCCGCCTGGAGCACGAGCGCTGGTTCGTGTCCTTCCAGGTCGAACAGCGCCTTCCGGCCGGGCCTGCCCGCCGCCCGGACGCCGCTGTCGGCATCGACCTCGGAATCAAGACGCTCGCCGTGTACGCGGACAGCGACGGCACCATCGGCGAGGAGCCCAACCCGCGCCACCTGGACGCCGCGCTCAACCAGCTCCGCCGGACCAGCCGGACCGTATCCCGCCGACAGGGCCCCGACCGCAGGACCGGACAGAAGGCGTCAAAGCGGTGGGAGAAGGCCAACGCCGCCCGGAACCGGATCCACCACCGGGTGGCGAACCTCCGCGCGGACACGATCCACAAGATGACGACCCGCCTCGCCGCCGAGTACGGCACAGTCGTCGTCGAAGACCTCAGCGTCGCCGGGATGGGCCGCAACCGCCGCCTGTCCCGACGCGTCGCCGATGCCGCGTTCGGAGAGATCCGACGCCAGCTCACCTACAAGACCGCCCAGCGTGGCAGCCGCCTCGTGGTGGCCGACCGCTGGTACCCGTCGTCCAAGACATGCTCGCGCTGTGGAGTGGCGAAAGCCAAGCTGCCCCTCAGCGTCCGCGTCTTCGAGTGCGACCGCTGCGGCCTGGTCCTGGACCGGGACGACAACGCCGCGCTCAACCTGGCCGCACTCGCGGCCCTCAACACAGGTACCGGAGTGGCCGGAGACCTGGGTTCCGCCAAGGCGGAGCCGAAGCCTCGTGGAGCCGGCCAGAAGACCCGCGCCACCCGCCCCCGCCGCAAGACGGGGACGGGGCGGGCAGGTGGCGCAACCCTGCCGCACCAGCGGCAGACAGAAACGAGAGACCGTACTCAAACCGAAGCCCTCACGCTCTGGTGACGAGACGGACCCTCTGTACCGAAATGTGCAGATTACTGATGCCCGACTAGAGCATTGGCAACGGGAGTACGGCGGTGGCGGTGAGGCCGCCTGAAGGGGACCGGTGCAGGCCGAGGCGGCCGCCGGAGGCGTCGAGCAGGGACGTGGCGATCGACAGGCCGAGCCCGGAGCCCTGGCGTCCGGCCGCCGATGCCCCGCGCCAGAACGGGCGCCCGGCGTGGGCGAGTTCCCCGTCCGTCATGCCGGGGCCCTCGTCCGTGACGGCCACCTGGACGTGCTGCCCGGTGACGTGCACGGTGCAGGTGACGGTGGACCCGGGCGGGCCCGCCTTGACCGCGTTGTCGAGCAGGACGTCCAGGGCGTGTTCCAGAGCGCCGTGCACCTGCAGGGCCGTGGCGGCGGTCCCGGTGAGGTCGAGGCGGACGTCCCGGTCCTCGGCGAGCACGCTCCAGGCGTCCACCCGGGCGGCGGCGACGTCGAGGACCTCGACGGGTTCGGGTGCGGGCGGACTCTGCCCGGCGGCGCCCCAGGCGAGGATCTGGTTCAGCAGCGCGAAGAGGCGGTCCACCTCCCGCAGCACGGCCGGGAGTTCGGCGAGGTCGGGCCGGCTGTCCCGGAGCAGCTGCAGCCGCAGCCGGATCGAGGACAGCGGGCCGCGCAGCTGGTGGGCGGCGCTCGCCGCGAGTTCGGCCGGGCGGGCGGTCACCGCTGGGACCCGGCGCCCAGGACCGCGGGCACGGTCAGCCGGTACCCCACACCGCGTACCGTCTCGATCCACCGCGTGCTGCCGAGTTTCGTGCGCAGCGACCCGACGTGGACGTCGAGCGTGCGGGTGGAGCCGAACCAGTTCTCGTCCCACACCCGGGCCATGATGTCCTCGCGCTGCATGACGGCACCGGGCTCCTCCAGGAGCATGGCGAGCAGGTCGAACTCCTTGCGGGTGACGCGGATCTCCTCCTCGTCGAGGAACACCCTGCGGGTCCGCGCCTCGAGCCGCAGCGGGCCCGCGCGCAGCCTGCTCTCCTGGGCGGCCGCGGACCCGTCCGGGGCCGGCTCCGGCGCGGTGCGGCGCGGGCGCGGCACCCGCACGGCGGCGGACGCGGAGCCGGTGGCCGCGCCCTGCGGGGGGCGTCCGCAGCAGGCACTGCGCCGCAGCACCGCCCCGATCCGGGCGAGCAGTTCATGGTGGTTGAAGGGTTTGGGCACGAAGTCGTCGGCCCCCGCGTACAGGGCCGTCACCCGGTCCAGTTCGTGGTCGCTCCCGCTGAGCACGACGATGGGCACGCAGGAGTCCTCTCGGATCCGCCGGCACACCTCGTGGCCGGCCAGGTCGGGCAGGCTCAGGTCGAGCAGGACGAGGGACGTGCCGGGCAGGTCCGCCAGGGCCGCGGTGCCGGTGTTGCTGCGGCGGGTGCCGTAGCCGTGCAGACCGAGCATCTGCTGCAGTGCCTCGGCCATTCCGTCATCGTCCTCGACGACCAGTACGTCCATCACGCTCACGCTCCTCTCAGGGAATCCGTACACATGACCGGTTCCTGCGAGGTTGCGGAGCGGGCGCGCCGGACGTCAACGTTCCGCCGGCCGGCGGCCCAAACCGCGGGCACGGCCGGATGTTTCGTGACTGAGCCCTGCCATGGCGGCCGGCGCCGGCCCTCTTCCTGTCAGCGGCGGTGCGTCCCCGGGCCCGGACCTTGTCATACGACTGGGAAGATCACCGCCGCACGCCAGGTCAGGCGGCTCGCGGCGCGGGGGCGGCTGCCGCGCGGCGGGCGCCGCCCAGCGCGTCGGCGAGCGCCCCCAGAGGGTCGGCGTCGCCGGGCCGGCAGACGGCGACCGAGGCGCCGCAGCGGGAACCGGCCGCGGCCAGGCGGGCCCGGGTCGCGGCGATCGAGCCGAGTGCGCGGGCGACGGCGGCGGGCACCGCCGCGCCGGCGGGGGCCTGGTAGGGGGCGGCGTCGGTGACGAGCGCGAAGAAGTCCAGGGGCAGTGCCGCGGTGGCGCGGTCCAGGTGGGCGGCGCCGCTGACGGCGTCGGCGACCCTCTCCCGCGCCACCGCGGCGGACTGCCGGGCCAGCAGGCGCAGTTCGCCGCCGCCGGGGCAGTGCAGCACCCCGTCCAGGCCGCCGAGGGCGTGCCGGGCCACCTGCACGGCGCCGCGGGCGTCCGTGTACCGGCAGGGGCGGCCGGGCACCCGCAGCAGACGGCCTTCGCCCGGCCCGGCACCGGGAGCGGCCCCGAACAGGACGACACGGGCGCCCAGTTCCCGCACCAGGCGCAGGGCGAGCCGCTCGCCCAGGCCGTCGCCGCCGCCACCGACCAGGTACCGGCCGCCCTCGCGCAGCCCGCCCGGCGCGGCCGTGCCGCAGAGGCGGCGGTGCGCGCGCAGCACCCGGATCTCGCGTCCGGCGGTGGTGTGGCGGACCTCGGCCAGGCCCGGGCGGGGCAGGGCGAGTTCGGCGCACGCGACATGGAAGGGGTCCCGGGCCCAGGGGGGCAGGATCTCCACCCGCACTGAGACCGCGTGCAGCCGGCCGTCCTCGGCCTCGGCGGCCTGCGCCACCGCGCCGAGGGCGGCGGCCAGTTCGGGCCGGCCGCGTCCGGTCGTGAGGAACGCGAGGTGCAGCGGGTCGGGGCCGGTCGAGCAGCAGGCCGCGCGCAGCACGGGCAGCACCAGGTCCACGGCGCGTTCGGCGCTGACGGTGGCGGGCAGGTCGAAGACGATGCCGCGCGGACCGCGCCCCGCGTCCCGCAGCGCGCCCAGGTAGGAGGACCAGGACAGGGCGCTGCCCGTGACGTCGCGGCCGACCCGGACCGTGCGCACCGTGCCGGGCACCCAGGCGCGGCCGGTGTCCCGGCCGTCGACCACCAGCAGCATCCCCTCCGCGGGGAGGGCCGGGGGACTCAGCCGGTGGACGGCCGACGGTACCCACACGGGGGAGTGCCCCAGCGCCCCGGAACTGCGGGCGGACTCCACCCCGCCGTGCCGGGGCGGCCGGTCCACCGCTGCGGTGTTCGTGTCCATGGCTTCACCCCGTCGTCGTGGCCGGTGGATGCGGCGTACCCGAGTACCCGGCGTATGTGATGTGTGTGGTGGGTGCGGTGATCGGGATCGGATGCTGCTGTCAGCATCGGCGGTGCCACGACAGCGTGAGGGCACGGCCGTGCCAGGTGCGCCGCACCGCAAGGCCAACATTGGGCAGGTGTGCGCGGCCGGGCCGCCCGCACCCCTGCCCAACTGCGTGCCCGGCGCTGTACCTCTCCTGCCCTTGCGCTGACCGGGAGTTGGCACGCCATTTCCTACGGTGGCCGAATCCGTACGAGTGTTGAATGCCGGCCGTTCTGGAGGTGAGTCATGCGTCAGGCGTCAGCCGACCTGCTCAATCCCCTCTCGCCACTGCGCCGCGAGATGCTCGAGATGGAGGTCCGCGCCGCACCTGCGCCGCACACGGCCTGGCGTGTCCTGATCGTCGACGCCCGCGCCGAGGACTCCCAGCCGCTGGCCGAGGCGCTGCGCCGGCACGGCCACCACGTCGACCGTGCGCGCAACGGCTATGCCGCGCTGGAGACCTACGGCGAGGCCGACGTCGACATCGTGCTCCTCGACATCGACCTGCCCGACGTCGACGGCCTCCAGGTGTGCCGGCAGCTCACCGCCTCCGGCCGCACCGCGGTCATCGCGCTCACCGCCCGCGGCGGCGAACTGGACGTCGTGCTCGGCCTGCAGGCCGGCGCCGACGACTACCTGGTCAAGCCCTGCGGGCTCAGGGAGCTGCTGGCCCGCATCGAGGCCGTGATGCGCCGCGTGCAGCCCCGCACGACCCGTCAGGTCCTGGCGATCGGGGCGCTGCGCATCGACGCGGCGCTGCGCGAGGTCCGCCTGGGCGGCCGCACCATCGCGGTGACCCGCAAGGAGTTCGACCTGCTGTACCTGCTGGCCTCCCGGCCCGAGACGGTCGTCACCCGGGAGCAGCTCATGCGGGAGGTGTGGGCGGACTCCTGGTCCCGGCGCACCGTGGACACGCATGTGAGCAGCCTGCGCACCAAGCTGGGGTCCCGCGACTGGATCATCACGGTGCACGGGGTGGGCTTCCGCATCGGGCGGGCCTGACAACCCCTCATCTTTTCCGTTCTTTCCATTCTTTTTGCCTTCCTCTGCATTCGGCACAGCGATTTCACGCACCCATCGCCCGCGCCGGGCAGCGCACATCCACGACGCACTCCCTTTCCTGTCGCAAGGCGGCAAACACGCAGTTCCCAGCCAACAGCCAACGGGGGATCCGGAAATGAACCGAATGAACGAGCCAGGAATCACGTCAGCCGCCGCCCGCACCCGGTGCGACGGCGCCGACTGCCGGAAGAGGACCGCAGGACCTGCCGAGCTCGCGGCGCCGCGCCTGCGCCTGTGCCCGGGGTGCCTGCACCTGTTCACCGCACGGCTGCGGCAACTGCCCGGCCTCTACGCCGAACTGGAGGAGGTGCTCAGCGCCGCCCCCACCGCCGAGGGGCGGGAGCGGACGACGGGCGGGCCGGTGCCCTCGGGCCTCCCCTTCAACGCCGCGGCCGCCGATGTGCGGGCGGAGATCATCGCCACCCTCGGCTCGTGGAGCGGCCTCGTCCGCACCCAGCGCGGCCTGCCCGCGCCCGAGCGGACGGTGGGCGCCCTGGCCGGCCTCCTGGTACGGCACGCCGGCTGGCTCGCCGCCCACCCCGCCGCCGCGGACGCCACCCGTGAGGTGGCGCGCCTGGAGCGGGCCGCGCACCGGGTGGCACGCCGCGAGACGCTGCGCCGGGTCAGCGTCGGGGACTGCGTGGCGCCCGGCTGCACAGGACGCCTGGTCACGGTGGTGCGCGGCGGCGCCGGCTCCGGTGCCGCCATCCAGTGCGACGCCGACCCCGCGCACAACTGGCCGGGCCGGCAGTGGACCGAGCTGCGCCGCGCCCTGCGGGACGCCGGCACGGCCACGGACGCCGACTCGGGCGCCGACACGGACGCCGACGGCGGGAATGCGGGCGGCGGGGATGCTCCGCGGGAGCGCTGGCTGACGGCCGGTGACGTCGCCCGGCTCTGGTCCACGCCCACCGGCACCGTCTACCGGCTGGCCAGCGAGCAGCGCTGGCGCCGGCGGACCCGGGCCGGGCGGACGTACTACGCGGAGTCCGATGTGCACGCGTGCTTCACACGCCGCGCCGCCCCCGGAACCTGAACGTCCGCCGCATAGTCCTGAAGTTTTCCTGACACGGATCTGCACGAATGCGCATTGTTATTCGGACAGGAACCGAAGAAGCTATGAGCAAGGATCCGGTGAACTGTCGGCGCAACGCCGCGAATTCAGAGAATTCCCGTCACCGCCCTTCCCGACCACCGACCCGCGTTGCCACAGGAGCCGCGGAGTTCGTGTTCGGAAATGGACCAGGAAATTTTCCCCTCGGCGGCTGTCACCGCCCCTTCCAGCCAGGGAGAGAGCCCATATGCACAGCACTTTGATCGTGGCGCGGATGGACCCGGGGTCCAGCGGTGACGTCGCCCGGATCTTCCAGGAGTTCGACGGCACCCGGATGCCGCACCTCATGGGGACCCGGCGACGGCAGCTCTTCGCCTACCGGGGCCTGTACTTCCACCTCCAGGACTTCGACTCCGCCCAGGGCGGCGAGGCGATCGAGGAGGCCAAGACCCACCCGCGGTTCGTGAGGATCAGCGACGACCTCAAGCCGTACATCGAGGCCTACGACCCGGCGACCTGGCGCTCGCCGGCCGACGCGATGGCCCAGCGCTTCTACGACTGGACCCCCACCTCGTGACGCACTTTCCCCGGAAGGGAGCGACGTCCTGATGGGACGCCAAGTAGTGATCACCGGCATCGGCGTGGTGGCACCCGCCGGTGTCGGCACCAAGGACTTCTGGAACCTGCTCAGCCACGGCAGGACCGCCACCCGCACCATCACCTCCTTCGACGCGACACCGTTCCGCTCACGGGTCGCCGCCGAAGTCGACTTCGACCCCGAACTGCACGGGCTGAGCCCGCAGGAGGTCCGGCGCATGGACCGGGCCGCCCAGTTCGCGGTCGTCACCACCGCCGAGGCACTCGCCGACAGCGGCCTGGCCCTCACCGACCTGGACCCCCACCGCACCGGAGTGACGGTGGGCAGCGGCGTCGGCGCGACCATGGCCCTGGACCGCGAGTACCGCATCGTCAGCGACGGCGGCCGCCTCGACCTGGTCGACCACCGCTACGCGGTGCCGCACCTGTACGACTACTTCGTCCCCAGCTCCTTCGCGAGCGAAGTGGCGTGGAAGGTCGGCGCCGAGGGCCCGGCCGCCGTCGTCTCCACCGGCTGCACCTCGGGCCTGGACTCGGTGGGATACGCCACCGAACTGATCCGCGAGGGCAGCGCCGATGTGATGTTCGCCGGCGCGGCCGCCGCCCCCATCTCACCCATCACGGTGGCCTGCTTCGACGCCATCAAGGCCACCACCCCCCGCAACGACGACCCCGCCCACGCCTCCAGGCCCTTCGACCGGACCCGCAACGGCTTCGTCCTCGGCGAGGGCGCCGCCATGTTCGTCCTCGAAGAGCGCGAACGGGCCGAGCGGCGCGGCGCGTACATCTACGCCGAGATCGCGGGCTTCGCGACGCGCTGCAACGCCTTCCACATGACCGGGCTGCGGCCCGACGGCCTGGAGATGGCCGAGGCGATCCGCCTCGCCATGGACGAGGCGCGCATCAACCCCGAACAGGTCGACTACATCAACGCCCACGGCTCGGGCACCAAGCAGAACGACCGGCACGAGACCGCCGCGTTCAAGCACAGCCTGGGCGCACACGCCTACCGCACCCCGGTCAGCTCCATCAAGTCGATGGTCGGGCACTCGCTCGGCGCGATCGGCTCCCTGGAGATCGCCGCCTCGGTCCTGGCCATCGAGAACAACATGGTGCCGCCCACGGCCAACCTGCACGAGCCCGACCCCGAGTGCGACCTGGACTACGTGCCCGTGCACGCCCGCGAACAGCGGACGGACACGGTGCTCAGCGTGGGCAGCGGATTCGGCGGGTTCCAGAGCGCGATGGTGTTGCGGAGGGCGGCATGAACACCCCCGTCGTCATCACCGGACTCGGCGTCACCGCCCCCAACGGGCTGGGCACCGACGATTTCTGGGCCGCCACCCGCAAGGGCCTCAGCGGCATCGGCAAGATCAAACGGTTCGACGCCTCCGGCTACCCGGCCCGCCTGGCCGGGGAGGTCCCCGGCTTCCGCGCCGAGGACCATCTGCCGGGCCGGCTGCTGCCGCAGACCGACCACATGACCCGGCTCGCGCTCGTCGCCGCCGACTGGGCACTCGCCGACGCGGGCGTGCGGCCCGACGAGTGGAACCCCTTCGACATGGGCGTCGTCACCGCGAGCTCCTCGGGCGGCTTCGAGTTCGGCCAGCGCGAACTGCAGGCGCTGTGGAGCAAGGGCGGCCAGTACGTCAGCGCCTACCAGTCCTTCGCCTGGTTCTACGCCGTCAACACCGGCCAGATCTCCATCCGGCACGGCATGCGCGGCCCCAGCGGCGTCGTCGTCTCCGACCAGGCCGGCGGCCTGGACGCCCTCGCGCAGGGCCGCCGCCAGATCCGCAAGGGCAGCAAGCTGATCGTCTCCGGCGGCGTCGACGGCTCGATCTGCCCCTGGGGCCATGTCGCCCAGATCGCCGGCGGCCGCCTCAGCACCGGCGACGACCCCACCCGCTGCTACCTGCCCTTCGACCGCGAGGCGGCCGGCCACGTCCCCGGCGAGGGCGGCGCCCTCCTCGTCCTGGAGGACGCGGCGGCCGCACAAGAACGCGGAGCACACGTCTACGGCGAGATCGCCGGATACGCGGCCACCTTCGACCCGCCGGCCCACACCGGCCGCCCGCCCGGCCTCACCCGGGCGATACGCCTCGCGCTCGCCGAGGCCCGCACCGAACCGGGCGACGTCGACGTGGTGTTCGCGGACGCCGCCGCGATCCCCGGACTCGACCGCACCGAGGCGGACGCCCTCACCGAGGTCTTCGGCCCCCAAGGAGTCGCGGTGACCGCCCCCAAGACGATGACCGGGCGCCTGCTGTCCGGCGCCGCCTCACTGGACGTGGCCACGGCCCTGCTGTCCATCAGGGACGGCGTGATCCCGCCCACCGCCCACGTCACCGCGGACCCCGCCTACCGCCTGGACCTGGTCACGGGCGCCGAGCGCCCCGCCCGGGTGGACACCGCACTGGTCCTCGCCCGCGGATACGGCGGCTTCAACTCCGCCATGGTCGTGCGCCGGAGCGCCTCGTGAACGCCGGCCGCGCCCCGACAGACACGGCACAGACATCGCCCTCAGAGAAGGTGGCGCGTATGCCCAGCAAGGTCATGGCCAAGGGCCCGGCCAAGAAGTCCGACAACGTCCAGCACTGCGACGTGTTCATCCTGGGATCGGGCCTGGCCGGCTCGGTCAGCGGAGCGATCCTGGCCCGCCAGGGCGCCAAGGTGGTCCTCGTCGACGCCGGCCAGCATCCCCGCTTCGCCGTCGGCGAGTCCATGACGCCCCAGCTCATCGAGTGGCTGCACATCCTCAAGTCCCGCTTCGACGTACCGGAGATCGGCCATCTGCTGAACGTGAAGGCGGTCGCCGACCACATCGGACCGCACCACGGCAAGAAGCAGAACTTCGGGTTCATCAAGCACGACGCGGGCAAGGAACCGGACCCGGACGAGGCGACGATGTTCGTCATCCCCAAGGTCCTCACCGACGCCAGCCACCTGTTCCGCCAGGACAGCGACCAGTACTACTTCAACGTCGCCGCCAAGTACGGCTGCACCACCCGGCAGAACTGGTTCGCCACCGACCTCGACTTCGACGACGACGGCGTCACCATCACCGGCCGCAACGGCGAGGTGTTCCGCGCCAAGTACCTGATCGACGCGAGCGGCTTCCGCTCCCCGCTGGCGGAGAAGTTCGCCCTGCGCGAGCAGCCCACCCGCTTCAAGCACCACGCCCGCTCCATGTTCACCCACTACATCGGCGTCAAACCCTTCGACGACGTCTCCCACCACCCGGTGAGCAGGCGGCCCCCCGCGCAGTGGCACGGCGGCACCCTGCACCACCTCATCGAACGCGGCTGGTTCTGGATCATCCCGTTCGACAACGTCAAGGGCTCCAAGAACCCGATGTGCTCCGTCGGCATCACCATGGACGAACGCACCTACCCCAAGCCCAAGGACCAGACACCCGACGAGGAATGGCGCTCCTTCCTCGACAGGTACCCGGCGGTCAAACGGCAGTTCGTGGGCGCCAAACGGGTCCGCGAATGGATCTCCACCGACCGGCTGCAGTACTCCTCCAGCCGCTCGATCGGCCCCCGCTGGTGCCTGATGTCGCACGCCGCCGGCTTCCTCGACCCGCTGTACTCGCGCGGCCTGTCCAACACCTTCGAGGTGGTGTACTCGCTGTGCACCCGCATCCTCGAGTCGGTCAAGGACGACGACTGGTCGGTGGAGCGGTTCGAGTACGTCGAGCAGCTCGAGCGCGGCCTGCTCCAGCACAACGACGACCTCGTCAACGCCTCCTACATCGCCTTCTCCCACTTCCGGCTGTGGAACGCGGTGTTCCGGGTGTGGGGCGGATTCCTCACCCCCGGCGTCATGCGGCTGCACCGGGCCCGCGTCCAGTACGAGCTCGACGGCGACGAGCAGCACCTGAAGAACCTGGAGAACACCCCCTACCCGGGCCTGTGGTGGCCCCAGGACGAGTTCAAGAAGATCCTCGAACTGACCGCGGAGACCTGCGAGAAGTACGAGGTCGGCGAACTGGACGGGGACACCGCCGCGGACACCATCTTCGCCGCGCTGCGCGAGTGCGAGGGCCTGAACCCGGTGTTCGGCTGGAAGGACGAGGAGTCCACCCGGTTCGTCTACCCGACCACCGCGATGGTCGCCAAGTTCATGAACTGGTCGCTGCGCAAGGCCCCCCAGGGCGAGATGCGCGACATCGCCCGCTCCCTGGTGAGCAGCTCCGTGCGCTCCGCCCTCAAGGGCAAGAAGCCCCTCTAGGCCGGCCAGCCCCCTCCCCCCGACCCCAGAAGAAGGGACCGGTCCATGACGCAGACCCTGCCGGAGACCGAGGACAAGGCCGCCCTGTCCTCGTGGTCCTCCACCCGGCCGCAGATGGAGAACACCAACCCCCTGGTACAGGCCTTCACCCGCCTCAACGTCTACCTGTACTCCAAGCCCCCGAACAAGTACGTCAAGAAGGTCAACAAGTCCTTCCTGCACCTGCACCTGTTCCTGTACCGCACGTCCCGCGGAAAGATCATGGGGCACTTCGGGCGCCTGGACGCCATGCTGCTGACCACCACCGGCCGCAAGACGCGCCTGCCGCGCACACTGCCCATCGGCTACGTCTACGACAACGGGCGCTACATCGTGTGCGCCGCCCCCGGCCACTTCGACGTGCCCGGCGGCCCGCAGGCCACCCACCCCGCCTGGTACCACAACGTACGGGCCACCCCGCAGGTGAGTGTCGACATCGGCCCCGAGCAGTTCCCGGCCACCGCACGGATCCTCACCGGCGACGAACGCGACCGCAGGTGGCAGGAGTTCACCGAGGTCTTCCCGTTCATCGCCGAGTTCCAAAAGCGCGCCAGCCGCCCCATCCCGGTCATCGAGATCACCCCCGACGACCTCGACCCGCAGCAGCTGTGAGCACCCCCGCACTCCTGCACCCCACGGAAGGACGCACATGAAGATCGAAGCCCTGGATCCGTCCACCCCGCTGATGCGGCAGTTCCAGGAGAAGACGGGGCCCATCACCCTGGTCAACGTCTTCGACGTGCCCCCGGAACTGTACGAGGAGTTCCTCAAGATCTGGCAGGAGGACGCCGCGTACATGAAGGGCAGCCCGGGCTGCATCCAGACCCAGCTGCACAAGGGCACCGCGGGCAGCCGCCTGCTGGTGAACGTGGCGGTCTGGGAGTCCACCGAATCCCTCCTCGCCGCGTTCAGCAAGCCGGAGTTCCAGCAGTCGGCGGCCAAGTACCCGGACGGGATCACGGCCTACCCGCACGTCTACGAGAAGATCGCCGTCGAGGGGATCTGCGTCGCCTGACGCCCGCCACCGCCGGCCGGGCTGCCGCGCCCACCGCAACGGCAGCCTGGCGAGGCAGCCCCCGGCCCGCCGGACGGCCCGGCCACCGCGCAGCCACTGCTCCCGCCGCGCGGCCGCCGGACACGCTCCCGGCCCCACGCCGCGGCGTGCGGGGGAGTGGCGCGCCGCCGGGGCCGGCGTCACCGGCCCCGGGCAGCTGCCCGGTCCGTCCCTTCCCGCAGGAGACCACCGACATGAGTGACCCACGCCCTGCCCCTGCCCCTGCCTCCGCCTCTGCCTCTGCCCTCGCCCCCGCCCCGGCACCGGCACTGGCACCCGGATCCGGGCGCCTGCTGCTGTCCCGTGCCGCGCTGGCGGTGAGCACCGTGTCCCTGGCACGCAAGGCCGTGCGCGCCAGGGGCTCGAGCCGGGCCCTCGACCACGCCGACGTGATCGCGGCCGCCGCCTCCCTCGTCGTCCTGCTGCTGCGCGCGCGGCAGCACCCGGCCGCCCGCTGACACCCCCTTCTTCCCAAGGAGAGCGCCGTGACCGGCACCGCACCGACATCGGACCTCACCGGATGGAGCCGGCGCCCCTTCACCGGCGGCGGGGCCACCCACGACGTGTACGAGAAGGGGACCGGGCCCGGGGTGATCCTGGTCCCGGAGATCCCCGGCATCACACCCGAGGTGCTGGGCCTGGCCGAACACCTCGTCGAGGAGGGGTTCACGGTCGCGGTGCCCTCCCTGTTCGGCACACCCGGCCGGGTGGACTCCACGCCCTACACGCTGGGCGTCGTCGCCCGGCTGTGCGTGTCGGCGGAGTTCCGGGCCTTCGCCACGGATGCCCGCCGCCCCGTCGCGGACCATCTGCGGGCGCTGGCCCGTGAGTTGGCCGCCCGCACCCCGGGCCGCGGCGTCGGCGTCATCGGCATGTGCTTCACCGGCGCCTTCGCGCTGGCCGCGGCCGTCGACCCCGCCGTACTCGCGCCCGTCGTCAGCCAGCCCGCGGTGCCGTTCCCGACGAGCCGGGCCCGGCGCGCGGATGCGGGGCTCGCGGCCGGCGAGCTCGACGCCGTCGCCGCACGGACCCGCGACGAGGGGCTGTGCGTGCTCGGCCTGAGGTTCAGCGGGGACGGGATGTCTCCGGCGCGGCGGTTCAGCACGCTGCGTGAGCGGCTCGGGGACGCCTTCGAGGTGATCGAACTCGACTCCGCCCCGGGCAACGACGGCGGTTTCGCCAAGAGCGCCCACTCGGTGCTGACCGTCGAGGTGCGCGAGAGGCCCGGACACCAGGCCCTTGCCGCCCGTGCCCGCGTCGTCGCCTTCCTGCGGGAACGGCTCACCCCCGCAGCGTGACTGTGACGTGCGTCTCACCGCTGGTTCTGCATGTCACACCCGAGCGTGCTCCGCCCTCTTGGGTGCACCGCCACACAACGTGCGCGCCTGACGCCGCGACAAGGAGAGGAAAATGACTCGAGAACGGCAGACAAATCCGTGGGCGGTTCTGAGCGTCCTGTGCCTGGGGTTCGTGATGACCCTGGTCGACCTGACGATCGTGAACATCGCCATCCCGGACATGACCGACGATCTGGGGGCCTCGCTCGACAAGATCCTCTGGGTCGTGAACGCCTACACCCTGGTCCTCGCCACACTGATCATCACCGCCGGGCGCCTGGGTGACATCCGGGGCAAGGGGAACCTGTTCCTCTCCGGCGTGGCCGTGTTCACCCTCGCCTCGCTGGCCTGCGGCCTGGCCCAGGACCCCTCCCAGCTCATCGCGTTCCGCGCGCTGCAGGGCGTGGGTGCGGCGATGCTGATCCCGCAGACGCTGTCGATCATCACCGATGTGTTCCCGCCGGAGAAGCGCGGCGTCGCCTACGGCGTGTGGGGCGGGGTCGCGGGTGTCTCCGGAGCGATCGGCCCGACGGTCGGCGGCCTGCTGGTCACGCACCTGGACTGGCGGTGGGTGTTCTTCGTCAACATCCCGGTCGGCGCGCTGGTGCTGCTGTTCGGGATGCGGCTCATGCCCAAGCACGTACGGGTGGTCAAGCACCGCTTCGACCTGCCGGGCACCCTGCTCGTCTCGGCGACCCTGTTCTGCCTGGCCTTCGGCCTCATCGAGGGGGAGCGCTACGAGTGGAACGGCTGGATCTGGGCGCTGATCGCGGCCTCCGGCGTCCTGCTCGCCGTCTTCCTCATGTACGAGCGCGGCCAGCAGGACAATGAACCGCTGCTGCCGTTCTCCCTGTTCAAGGACCGCAACTTCACCGTCGTCAACCTCGTCGGCATCGCGGTCTCCTTCGGTGTCCTGGGCATCCTGCTGCCGACGACGATCTACCTGCAGTCCGTGCTCGGCTTCAGCGCTCTGAAGACCGGTCTGGTCCTGGTGCCCCTCGCGCTGGGCTCCATGTTCACGGCCGGCCCCGCCGGCATCCTGTCGGAGAAGTTCGGCGGCAAGTACATCCTGACGGCCGGTCTGTCGATGTTCGGCGCCGGCATCACCTGGATCTTCCTGGTCGCCGACACCAACAGCTCCTGGACCGCGTTCGTCGGCCCGCTGTTCGTCGCCGGACTCGGCGCCGGATGCACCTTCGCCCCGATGGGCTCCGAGGTGATGCGCAATGTGCCGCCGCGCCTGACCGGTGCCGCCTCCGGCGTCAACAACGCGCTGCGGCAGGTCGGTTCGGTGCTCGCCGGCGCGGTCATCGGCGCGGTGCTGCAGGCCAAGCTGGTCTCCGCGATGCGCGAGGAGGCCCAGACGGGCGCCCAGTCGCTGCCGCAGGAGTACCGGGCGGACTTCATCGACGGATTCGCCAACGGGGCGCAGAACGTGGGGGTGGGCACGGAACAGTCCGCCGCACTGCCGTCGGGCATCCCGCAGGACGTCGCCGCCAGCATCCAGGAGCTGGCCGGCAAGGTCTTCGGCAACGGCTTCGTGGACGCGCTGCAGCCCACCATGCTGGTGCCCGCCGTCACGATGTTCGCCGGCGCGGCCCTGTGCCTGGCCCTCAAGGGCGGACCGACCCCGTCCGGCATGGGACACGGCGCACCGCCCGCCCAGCCGGAGACGGCCGAACCCGCCAAGGACGCCACCGCCGCCCACTGACCCGCGGGGCACCCGCCCCCGTCCGCACCGCCCCCGTCCGCACAGTCAACCAACCTCCGCCCCCGGTCCCTTGGGACCGGGGGCGCTCTGCTGGGACTTGAAAAAACATGATCAGTCGAAGAACACTCCTCGGGGCCTCCACCGGCGCCCTCGCCCTCACCGCCCTGCACCCGGTGTCCGCCTACGCCGACGCCCCCTGGGAGCAGCTGCGCGGGCACCTGGCCGGAACCCTCGTCCTGCCCGGCGACTCCTCCTACGCGAGTGCGAAGCAGCTGGAACTCCAGCAGTTCGACGCCATCGCACCGCAGGCCGTCGCCTACTGCGCGGGCGCGGCCGACGTCGCGCTGTGCCTGGCCTTCGCCCAGAACCACGACATCCCGATATCCGTCCGCAGCGGCGGCCACAGCCTCGGCGGATACTCCACCACCACGGGCCTGGTCGTCGACGTGTCCCGGCTGAACTCCATCGCCCTGGGCACCGGCTCGGTGACCTTCGGACCCGGCGCCCAGAACGTCGACCTGCTCAACACACTGGCCCCCGCGGGACTCGCCGTGGCCGGCGGCGCCTGCCCCACGGTCGCGGCCGGCGGATTCGTCCAGGGCGGCGGCCTCGGCTTCCTGACCCGCCCGCTCGGCATGGCCTGCGACGCCCTGACCAGTGCACAGGTGGTCCTCGCCGACGGCCGCACGGTGACCGTCTCGGCGAGCCGAAACAGCGACCTGTTCTGGGCGATACGAGGCGGTGGCGGCGGCAACTTCGGCGTCGTCACCTCCTACACCGCCACCCCCCACGCGGTCACCGACGTGGCCACCTCGACCCTCGTCTTCGCCTACGACAGGGCGCTCGACATGGTCGACGGATACGCCCAGTGGCTGGCCGGCGCACCCCGCACCATCGGCGGCGCCTGCGTGGTCACCCTCGCCGACGCGGCGGTCGGCAGCACCCCGGTGCCCGCGATCCGGCTGGTCTCCACCGGCACGGCCGCCGAACTGGCCGGCGAGGTGGGCCGGCTGCTCACCCTGACCGGGCCGGCGGCCGCCCGCACGGATGCGGTCCTGCCCTACCGCACGCTGATGATGGGCGTGTACGGCTGCGCCACCCGGACCACCGAGCAGTGCCACCGGGCGGCGGAGAGCTATCCCGAAGGGCAGCTGAGCCGGCCCGCGTTCGGCCTGGAACGCAGCCGCATGTTCAAGGCCCCGATGGCGCGCAGCGGCTGGGCCTCGGCGCTCGCCGTGTTCGACGCGGACCGCCAGGCGGGCCAGATCCACCAGCTGCAGGTGCTGCCGCTGGGCGGAGCCGACTCCGACCTCGGCCGCCGGGCGACCGCCTACGTGCACCGCGACAGCCTCTGCACCACCAACTACCTGGCCACCATCCCGGCTTCGGCCACCGACGAGGGCAAGGCGGCCGCCCGCCTGTGGGTGGACCGCGGGTTCGCCGCGATCGACCCCTACTCCAGCGGCGAGACCTACCAGAACTTCATCGACCCGGCCCTCAAGGACTGGAAGCGGTCCTACTACGCCGAGAACTACCCGCGGCTCGCCGCCACCAAGGCCGCCTGCGACCCGTACGGCCTCTTCAGCTACGCCCAGAGCATCCGCTAGCCACGCCGGAAAGCATTCGCCGGCCACGCCGGACCATCCGCTGGCCCTGCTCCCCGGGGCGACGGCGGCACCACCCGTTATCTCTCTTCCCTCTCTCTCTTTCACGGCCCAGGGGGCGCCCATGACTGCGACACAGCCACAGACCCGACGACCCCAGCGGGCCGGCGGGCCCGTGGACGGCAAACTGCTGCGCAATGTGTGCGGCCTGTTCGTCACCGGGGTGACCGTGATCACCAGCGGCACCGGTGAACAGGCGTCCGGCGCCACCGTCAACTCCTTCACCTCGGTCTCCCTGGACCCGTCACTGGTCCTGTTCTGCCTGCACAAGGACTCCCGGCTGCGCCAGGTCGTGGAGGAGACCGGGGCCTACACCGTGAACTTCCTGACCGGCCGTCAGGAGCAGGTGGCCTGGGCGTTCGCGGGCCGGCAGACCGCCACGCTGCAGAGCGTGGACCACCACCTGTCGGCCACCGGCGTCCCCGTCCTCAGCCAGGCGATGGCCTTTCTGTCCTGCCGCCTGGTCAACGCCTTCGAGGGCGGCGACCACACGATCTTCGTCGGCGAGGTGGTGGAGCTCGGCGTGCCGTGCGCGGACCAGGAACCGCTGATCTTCTTCCGCGGGTCGATGGGCTCCCTGGAGGAGGAACAGCTCGGCACCCACCCCATCTTCGACGGCTGAGCCCGCCCTGCCCCCCGTTTCCTCGACCCCAGCCCACCTCACGTCCAGACCGGCATGAAGGAGTCATGGATGTCCGCCGTCCAAAGGCGTCTGGCCCGTTTCAACCGCACCTTCGCCAACCGATTCGTCGGCCCCGTCCTGACCCGGATGCCCGGGTTCGGCGCCGTCGTCCACACGGGACGCAAGTCCGGGCGCGCCTACCGCACCCCGGTCAAGGTGTTCAAACGCGGCCCGCACTACGTCATGTCCCTGCCGTACGGCCCCCAGTCCGACTGGGTGCGCAACACCGTCGCCGCCGGCGGCTGCGAACTGCACACCCGGGGCCGGCACATCCGCCTGCACCAGCCGCAGGTGTTCACCGACCCGCAGCAGGCCGTCGTACCGGCTCCGCTCAGGCCCCTGCTGCGCCGGTTCAAGGCCTTCGACTTCATCGAACTGCGTCCCCTGGACACGCCGGCCACCGCGCCGGTGCGGCCATGACCCTGCCCGCTGACAGGAGACTGCTGTGCCCCACTCCGAGTGGATCACCGTCACGGCGATCGGCGGCATAGCCCTGATCCTCGCCCTGACGGCCGTCGTCACCGCGCTCTGCCGCCGCATCCGGCAACCCGCCGTCATCGGTGAGATCACCGTCGGCATCTGCCTGGGGCCGAGCCTGCTCGGCCTGTTGCCGGGCGACCTGCCCGATCGGTTCTTCCCCGCCGAGATACGCCCGCACCTGGGAGTCGTCTCCCAGGTGGGCCTGCTCCTGTTCATGTTCATCATCGGCTGGGAGTTCAACAGCGGCGCTCTCAAGGGCCGCTTCCGCTCCACCGGCACCATCTGGATCAGCTCGCTGGCCCTGCCCATGGCCCTCGGTGTCGGGCTCGCCTGGCTGATCTACGGCTCGCACGACGTCGTCGACGGCCACACCGTGCCGTTCACCGAGTTCGCCCTCTACCTCGGCGTCGCCATGTCGATCACCGCGTTCCCGGTGCTGGCCCGGATCATCGCCGAACAGGGCCTGCAGTCGACGCGGACCGGCACCCTGGCCCTCGGCCTGGCGGCCGCGGACGACCTGCTGGCCTGGTGCATGCTGGCCGTCGTGGTCGCCCTGACCACCGCCACCGGCACCGCCGGGTTCCTGACGGTGATGGCCTGGTCGGCGGTCTACGTCGCCGTCATGCTGTGGCTGGTGCGCCCCGCGCTCGCCACGGTCGGCGACCGGCTGAAGGTCGCCCACACGCCGTACGTCGCCGTCCTCGTCACCGCGGGCGCGTTCACGTCGGCGTTCGTCACCTCCCACATCGGCATCCACGCCATCTTCGGGGCGTTCATGTTCGGCCTGGTGATGCCCCGGCGCCGCGACAGCCTGCTGCACCGGGTGGCGCTGCCGCCCCTGGAGTCGGCCGGCAAGCTGCTGCTGCCGGTCTTCTTCGTGGTCACCGGCCTGTCCGTGGACCTCACCACGCTCACCGCCGGCGGTGTCCTGCAGATGGTGGCCATCATCGTGGTGGCCTGCCTGGGCAAGCTGGGCGGTGTCGCCCTGTCGGCCCGTCTGACCGGCATGGGCTGGAAGGACGCCACGGTGCTCGGCGTGCTGATGAACACCCGCGGGCTGACCGAACTGGTCCTGCTGAACGTCGGGCTGAGCCTGGGGCTGCTGACCGTGCAGCTGTTCTCCGCGATGGTGCTGATGGCGCTGGTCACCACCGGCATCGCGGCGCCCGTCCTCAACCTGCTGCTCAAGGACCGGGACCGTGCCGACACGCCCCTGGTGGCGACCGCGGACCACGGCGCAGACGGCGCCGGGACGGCCGCGGGCAGTCGCCCCGATGTCGCCGGGGCGGCTGCCGGCCACGGTCACGGCGCGGGCTGACGCCCACGGCAGGTCACTCCTCGTCCTGTCCGGACCGCACACTGGCCAGCTTGTCCGGGTTGATCACGGCGTAGATGCCCCGCACCTGGTCGCTCTCGGGGGTGAGGTCCATGACGAGGACCGCGTACGGCGAGTCCTCGGAGAACACCACCGCCGACGGGTCGCCGTTGACGTGCCGGTAGTGGATGTCGATGTCCTTCGGTGCCCGGCCGGCGTAGCCGGCGAGCAGCCGGCACACCTTCTCCCGGCCGATGACCGGGCGCAGGCCCGCGGTGGGGACCTTGCCGCCGCCGTCGGTCCACATGGTCACATCGGGTGCCAGCATCTGCATCAGGGCGTTCAGGTCGCCGCCGAGAGCGGCGTCGATGAACCGCTCGGTGACCTGCTGCTGCACCTGGGGGTCGGCCTGGTAGCGGGGGCGGCGCGCCTGTACGTGGGCGCGGGCCCGGTGGGCGAGCTGGCGCACCGAGGTGGGGTTGCGGTCGAGGATGCCCGCGATCTCGGCGTGCTCGTAGCCGAACACGTCGTGCAGGACGAACACCGCCCGCTCCAGCGGGGAGAGGGTCTCCAGCACCACCATCAGCGCCATGGACACCGACTCGCCCTGCAGTGTCCGGTGGGCGGCGTCGGCGGGCGGCTGGTCGGCGGCGACCCGGCCGACCAGCGGTTCCGGCAGCCAGGGGCCCACATAGGTTTCGCGGCGCCGCTTGATGGCGGCCTTGCGGCCCAGGGCGTGGTTGACCGCGATCCTCACGAGGTAGGCCCGCGGGTTGTCGATCTCCTGGTCGGGGGAGCGGCTCTTCTTCGCCGACCACGACAGCCAGGTCTCCTGCAGCACGTCCTCCGTGTCGGCGACCGTGCCGAGCAGGTTGTAGACGATCGAGAAGAGCAGCTCGCGGTAGCCGACGAAGACCTCGGTCGAGGCTTCGACGGAGTCGGCCGCGTAGTCGCCCGCAGGACTGTCGGACATCGTGCACCTCCCGTGTGATGCGCCCCGTGTGATGCGCTCAGACCCGAGACGGGTTGCGCCCGCGAAATGTGACATCCGCGCCGCCGAAGTGATTCACCTCACAACCGCGGCTTGCCATGTCACATCCGGCCATGGCCCCTCCCTCTCAATGGGCGAAGGCATCCCGGGCCGCGGGCCGCGGGGTGCGGGGGAGCCCGGCACAAGAGACCGCAATTCCCCAACGCCCCGCTCGTGACAGCGAGTTCTTCCCACAGCCGGCCGGCCCCGGGCCGGTCCACCCACGAAAGGCATGGCACACCATGGCAGTCGCACAGCAGGCCCCGATCAACTTCGCCGTCATGTACGCGACGCACGACGCCTTCCGGCGCGACCTCCAGCGACTTGCCGCGGCGGTGGCCGCGGGCCGCGCCGGAGCCCCGGAAGTACGCGACGGCTGGGAGAACTTCAAGTTCCAGCTGCACCTGCACCACACGGTCGAGGACTCGGACCTGTGGCCGCGGGTCGCGGGCGCCGTCAGTGGCCGGCCGGCCGACCAGAAGCTCCTGGACGAGATGGAGGCCGAGCACGCCCAGCTCGACCCGGTGCTCGCCTCGGTCGACGACGGCATGGCCCGGGGAGCGGCCGACCTGCCCGCCCGGGTCGCCGAGCTCGCGCGGGTCCTAAACGACCACATGGCGCACGAGGAGAACGAGGCGCTGCCGCTCATCCAGGACGTGCTCACCGGCAAGGACTGGGACGCCTTCCGCGGCGCGATGGCCCGCAAGCAGGGCCCCAAGGGCGCGGCCGTCTACTTCCCCTGGATCACGGACGGGCAGAACGCCACCGAGCGCAAGGCGTTCCTGGACACCATGCCCGCCCCGGTGAAGGCCCTCAACAAGCTGTTCTGGGAGTCGAGCTACCGCAAGCGCGGGATGTGGGGGATCTGATCCCCGCCCCCTGATCCGAGCCCCGTTGAGCTCGACCTCCTGAGCTCCGCCCTCCGAGCCCCTCCAGGCAGCCCCTTCTGGGCCCCTCTAGTTCCGCCTCCCGAGTTCCGTCTCCTGCGGCCCGTGCGACCGGCCGCCCCCGACGTGCCCCTGCCGGCGACATCCCCCGCCCCGGCAGGGGCGCACTCCTGCCCGGCCCGCACCCCTCCTGCGGACCGGGCACGCCCCGTCGACGCCCCTGCCGTGTACCGCGGCAGGGGCGTCGACATATCCCGCACCCGCACCCGCCTTTTTTCCCGCACCCATCTCCCTGAAAGGGACCGTCATGAGCTCCGCTGTGTTCACCCTCGCCGACCTCAAGCGCATCCTCCTGGAGGGCGCCGGCGCCGACGACGGCATCGACCTGGACGGCGACATCCTCGACCTCGACTTCGAGGCGCTCGGCTACGAGTCGCTGGCCCTGCTCGAGACGGGCGGCCGCATCGAGCGCGAATACCACATCGCCCTCGACGACGACGTCTTCACCGACAACCGCACCCCCCGCACGCTCATCGCGGCCGTCAACGGCCTTCTGCCGTCCGTCTCCACCGCCGCCTGACCCGCCCCCGCCTCCAGGGAGAAGCCACCATGCAGCAGGACAAGCGCGTCGCCCTCGTCACCGGCGCGACCAGCGGAATCGGCCTCGCCGTCGCCCGGCTCCTGGCCGCCGGCGGCCACCGGGTCTTCCTCGGCGCCCGCACCGCCGAGAACGTGACCAGCACCGTCAAGCAGCTGCGCGAGGAAGGCCTCGACGTCGACGGCGCCGCCCTCGACGTGCGGTCCGCGAGCAGTGTCGCCGCCTTCGTCGCCGCCGCAGTCGACCGGTTCGGCCCCATCGACGTACTGGTCAACAACGCGGGCCGCAGCGGCGGCGGCGTCACCGCCGACATCGCCGACGAGCTGTGGGACGACGTCATCGACACCAACCTCAACAGCGTCTTCCGGCTGACCCGCGAGGTCCTCAACACCGGCGGCATGCGCACCAAGGACCGGGGCCGGATCATCAACATCGCCTCCACCGCGGGCAAGCAGGGCGTGGTCCTGGGCGCCCCCTACTCGGCGTCCAAGCACGGCGTCGTCGGCTTCACCAAGGCACTCGGCAACGAACTCGCACCGACCGGTATCACCGTCAACGCGGTCTGCCCCGGCTACGTGGAGACACCGATGGCGCAGCGCGTGCGCCAGGGCTACGCGGCCGCCTACGACACCTCCGAGGAGGCCATCCTCGAGAAGTTCCAGGCCAAGATCCCCCTGGGCCGCTACTCGACCCCCGAAGAGGTCGCGGGCCTGGTCGGCTACCTCGCCTCCGACACCGCCGCCTCCATCACCGCGCAGGCCCTGAACGTCTGCGGCGGCCTCGGCAACTTCTGACACCCGAGCCTTTGAAGGGAGTTCATCCATGACGCTCAGCGAGGTCGAGCACACCATCGACATCGACGCCCCCGCAACCGCCGTCTACCGCCTGATCGCCGAGGTGGAGAACTGGCCGCGGATCTTCCCGCCCACCCTCTACGTCGACCAGGTCGAGCAGGACGGCGACAGCGAACGCATCCGTATCTGGGCCACCGCCAACGGCGAGCCGAAGAACTGGACCTCACGCCGCACCCTCGACCCTGAAGGCCTCCGCATCACCTTCCGCCAGGAGGTCTCCACACCGCCGGTCGCCGCGATGGGCGGCACCTGGATCATCGAGCCGCTCACCGATGCCACCTCCCGGGTACGGCTGCTGCACGACTACCGGGCGATCGACGACGACCCCCAGGGCCTGGCCTGGATCGAGAAGGCCGTCGACGGCAACTCGCGCGCCGAGCTCGCCGCGCTCAAGTCCAACGTCGAACTCGCCCACGCCGCCGAGGATGTGACGTTCTCCTTCGAGGACTCGGTCACGATCGCCGGACCGGCCAAGGACGCCTACGACTTCGTCAACGAGGCCGGCAAGTGGCCCGAGCGGCTGCCGCACGTGGCGACCGTCCGCTTCGAGGAACCCGCCCCCGGCCTGCAGGTGCTGGAGATGGACACCCGCGCCAAGGACGGCTCCACGCACACCACCAAGTCCTACCGGGTGGCGTTCCCGCACCACCGGATCGCCTACAAGCAGATCACGCTGCCCGCGCTGATGACGCTGCACACCGGCTACTGGACGTTCACCGAGAACGCCGACGGCACGAGCACCGCGTCCTCGCAGCACACGGTGGTCCTCAACACCGCGAACATCGCCCGGATCCTGGGCGAGGACGCCACCGTCGCGGACGCCAGGGAGTACGTGCACGGCGCGCTGAGCACCAACAGCCGCGCCACCCTGGGCCACGCCAAGGACCACGCCGAGAAACGGCGCTGAGCGTGACGGCCGAGCTGGAGGCCGACGTCGTCGTCGTGGGCGCAGGACCGGTCGGGCTGATGCTCGCCGCCGAACTGCGCCTCGGCGGCGCCGACGTGGCCGTCCTGGAGACACGCCAGAGCCCGACCACCGAGTCGAGGGCCTCGACCCTGCACGCCCGCACCATGGAGATCCTCGACAGCCGGGGCCTGCTCACCGCCTTCGCCAGCCCGCCGCGGGAGGTCCGCGGGCACTTCGGCGGCATCCCGCTGGATCTGACCCTGCCCAGCGCCCACTTCGGGCAGTGGAAGGTGCCGCAGACCCAGACCGAGCGCGTCCTGCAGGACTGGGCGCAGTCCCTGGGCGCCCGCATCACCAGGCGGCACACCCTGCGCGCCCTGCGCACCTCGCAGCAGGGCGTTCAGGCGGTGGCCGCCGGCCCGCACGGCCCGGTGCGGATCCGGGCCCGGTACCTGGTGGGCTGCGACGGCGAGAACTCCACCGTCCGCCGCCTGCTCGGCGCCCACTTCCCCGGCCAGGACGCGCGGCGCGAACTGCTGCGCGCCGACGTCGCCGGCATCGACGTACCCGACCGCCGCTTCCAGCGCCTTCCACAAGGTCTGGCGGTGGCCGCACGGCGCGGCGACGGCGTCACCCGCGTCATGGTGCACGAGTTCGGCCGCGACGCCGCGGCGCGCACCACCGAGCCGGACTTCGCCGAGGTGTGCGAGGTCTGGCAGCACGTCACGGGCGAGGACATCAGCTCCGGCACCCCGCTGTGGGTCAACTCCTTCGGCGACGCCTGCCGGCAGCTGGCCCACTACCGGCACGGCCGGATCCTGTTCGCGGGCGACGCCGCGCACCGGCAGATGCCGATCGGCGGACAGGCCCTCAACCTCGGCCTGCAGGACGCCGTCAACCTCGGCTGGAAACTCGCCGCGACCGCAGGCGGCCGCACCCCTGAGACCCTCCTCGACACCTACCACACCGAACGCCACGCGGTCGGCCGCCGGGTCCTGGCCAACATCACCGTCCAGGCCCAGCTCCTCCTCGGCGGTACGGAAGCCGGCTCACCGCGCGCACTCATCACCGAACTCCTCGCCTCGACGACGGTGCGCGGCCACCTCGCCGCCATGATCGCGGGCCTCGACATCCGCTACGACACCCAGGACGGAGCCGGCCCCCCACTGCTCGGCGCCCGCCTGCCCCACTTCGACCTGACGGTCCGTCAACGCCGGGCCACCAGCACCGCACTGCTCCGCTCCGGCCGCCCCCTGCTCCTCACCCTGCACCCCGAAGCGGCCGCCCTGCACCGGGACGCCGAACCCTGGTCGGACCGCATCCTCACCGTCGCGGCCACCCCCGCCCCCGGCACCCCGCCCGCCACCCACGCCGGTGCCGGTGCTGTCCTGGTCCGCCCCGACGGCCACGTGGTGTGGGCCCAGCCTGGCGACACCCCCCTGCGCACGGCCCTGACCCGCTGGTTCGGGCCGCCCGCAACCCCATCCACCACCCCCGCCCCGGCGGACCACCGTCTCCTCCCGTCCTCTTCCGCCTCTTCCGCCTTCGAAGGGTGAACCCGATGAACATCAACGACCACGCGCACGAGCGCTACGACGTGGCCATCCTCGGCGCGGGCATGGCCGGCGGCATGCTGGGCGCGGTCCTCGCCCGCAACGGCGTCAAGGTCCTCCTCATCGACGCGGGCACCCACCCCCGGTTCGCCGTCGGCGAGTCCACCATCCCCTACACCTCCGCCATGACCCGGATCGTCGCCGAGCGCTACCAGGTCCCCGAGATCGAGCACCTGGCCAGCTTCCGCGGCGTCCAGGACAAGGTCTCCCCGATGAGCGGCCGCAAGCAGAACTTCGGCTTCGTCTACCACCGCGAGGGCCTGCCCCAGAACCCCCAGGAGATCAACCAGCTGGTCGTCCCCGAGTGGCAGCGCACCGAGAGCCACCTCTTTAGGCAGGACACCGACGCCTACCTGTTCCACCTCGCCGTCCGCTACGGCGCCACCCCGCTGCTCGCCACCCGCATCACCGGCATCGAGACCGGCGCGGACGGAGTGCTGCTGCGCTCTCAGGCCGGCGCCGAGTACCGGGCCGAATACCTCGTCGACGGCAGCGGCTTCCGTTCCCCCGTCGCCGACGCCTTCGACCTGCGGGAGAACCCCACCCGCGCCCGCCACCACTCCCGCACCCTGTTCACCCACATGGTCGGCGTCACCCCCTACGACGACGCCCCCTCGGCGGCCGCGCACAAGCAGCCCAGCCCCTGGCACCACGGCACCCTGCACCACGTCTTCGCCGGCGGCTGGCTGTGGGTGATCCCCTTCGACAACCACGACGGCGCGATCAGCCCCCTGTGCAGCGTCGGCCTCACCCTGGACGAGCGGGTCTTCCCCAAGGACGGGGGGCAGTCCCCGCAGCAGGAGTTCGACACCTTCCTCACCCGCTTCCCGCAGATCGCCGAGCAGTTCACCCACGCCCGCGCGGTACGCCCCTGGGTGAGCACCGGCCGGCTGCAGTACTCCTCCTCCCGTACGGTCGGCGAACGCTACTGCCTGACCGCGCACGCCGCCGGATTCACCGACGCGCTCTACTCGCGCGGCCTGACCAACACCCTCGAAGTCGTCAACTCCCTTGCCTGGCGCCTGATCGACGCCGCCCGCACCGGCGACTGGTCCACCGAAAACTTCGCCTACATCGACGACCTCCAGCAGGGCCTGTACGACGTCCACGACGACCTCGTCTACAGCTCCTTCGTCGGTTTCGGCCACTACGACCTGTGGAACGCCGTCACCCGGGTGTGGGAGGCGACCAGCATCATGCCGACGATGACCGTCGAGCGGGCCTACCGCGCCTTCCTGGAAGGCCGCGACGAGCAGGTCTTCAAGGACCTGGAGAACCGGACCACCCCCGGCCTGCCCGACCCGGTCGGCGCCGACATCCAGGCGCTGCTCACCCTGACGCGTACCACCTGCCAGGCCGTGGAGGCAGGCGGACTGGAGCCGGCCGAGGCCGCCGCTCTGCTCTTCGAGCAGCTGGACAAGTCCGCGTTCCTGCCCGAGCCGTTCGCGCTCGGCGACCCGGACAACACGTGCTTCGAAGCAACGCCCGACCTGCTGCGCCGGGCACTCGAGTGGGGCCGGACCAAGGCCCCCGCCCACATCGCCCGGCTCTTCGGCTGACCGGGGGCCAGTGATGGGGACAGGAGGAACGATGGATGCCGACGTGATAGTGGTCGGGGCCGGCCCGACCGGTCTGATGCTCGCCGGAGAACTGCGCCTGGGCGGTGCCCGTGTCGTGGTCGTGGAGCGCCTGGAGCGGCCCACCGGCCAGTCCCGCGGGCTGGGATTCACCGCACGCGCCATGGAGGTGTTCGAACAGCGCGGCCTGCTTTCGTGGTTCGGCGACCTGGAGAAGGCCCCCCTCGGCCACTTCGGCGGCGTGCAGTTCGACTACACGGTCCTTGAGGACGCCCACTTCGGTGCCCGCGGCGTTCCGCAGTCGCACACCGAGGACGTCCTGGAACGCTGGGCCCTCTCGCTCGGCGCCGACATCCGGCGCGGCTGGGAGTTCCTCGAACTCGACGAACCCGACGACGGCAGCGACGACCGTGTGGAGATCACCGTCGCCACCCCGCAGGGCGTCCAGCGCCTGAGCGCCCCCTACCTGGTGGGCTGCGGCGGCGGCAGCAGCCCCGTGCGCCGCGCGGCCGGCTTCGCCTTCCCCGGCACCGACGCCACCCGCACCATGTACCTCGCCGACGTCGCCGGCTGCGAACTGCGCCCGCGGTTCCTGGGCGAACGCCTGCCCGGCGGCATGGTGATGGCCGCACCGCTGGGCGACGGCGTCGACCGCATCATCGTGGTGCCCGACGCCGTACCCGGCCAGGAACGCGAACGCACGGTCGGCTTCACCGAGATCGCCGACGCCTGGCAGCACATCACCGGCGAGGACATCAGCGCCGGCACCGCGCACTGGGTCAGCTCCTTCACCGACGCCACCCGCCAGGTCACCGAGTACCGGCGCGGCCGCATCCTGCTGGCCGGCGACGCCGCACACGTCCACCTCCCGGCCGGCGGACAGGGCCTGAGCACCGGCGTCCAGGACGCGGCCAACCTCGGCTGGAAACTCGCCGCCGAAGTTACCGGCCGTGCACCGGCCGGTCTGCTCGACAGCTACCACACCGAGCGGCACGCCGCCGGAAAGCGGCTCCTGATGAACACCCACGCCCAGGGCATGCTGTTCGTCGGCGGCCCCGAGATGGGCCCGCTGCGCGAACTGATGGGCGAGCTCATCCAGTACGACGACGTCAAACGCCACCTCGCCGGCCTCGTCTCCGGCCTGGACGTGCGCTACGACGTCGGCCCCGGCACCCACCCGCTCCTGGGCCGCCGCCTCCCGCCGCGCACCCTCACCGCCGCCACCGGCCCGCTCAGCACCATGGAACTGCTGCACCCGGCCCGCGGACTGCTCCTGGACCTCGCAGACGATGCCGGACTGCGGACGGCGGCCGCACCCTGGCAGGACCGGGTCGTCACCGCAACCGTGAGGGCTGAGGACAGCGAGCCCGTCCTGTCGGCCACCACCGCGCTGCTGGTCCGCCCCGACGGATACGTGGCCTGGGCCGCCGACACCGGCACAGGGACGGACCCGGAGGACCTGCGCGCCGCGCTGCAGCGCTGGTTCGGAGATCCCCAGAACACCGCCGGCACCGCAGGCGAGGCTGTTGCCACGGGGAGTTCCACGTGACCGTGGACGCGTTGTCACGGGGCGGGGCCCAGACCCTCACGCTGGACGCCGCCGGCGTCCCGCTGTCGGGCCTGCTCTCCGCCCCGCCCGGCGGTACACCCCGCGCCACCGTCCTCGCCCTGCACGGCGGCGGCATGAGGGCCGGCTATTTCGACGCCCAAGCCCACCCCGGCCAGTCCCTGCTCACCCTGGGCGCCCGCCTGGGCTACACGGTCCTCGCCCTGGACCGCCCCGGCTACGGCGCCTCGGCCGCACACCTCCCGCAGGGACAGACCCTCACCGAACAGTCCGCCCGCATACGCACCGCCCTCACCCAGTACGCCGCCACCCACCACTTGGGCGCCGGCCTGTTCGTCCTGGGCCACTCCTACGGCGGCAAACTCGCCCTCACCTGCGCCGCCGACGGCTTCACCGTGCCACTCCTCGGCCTGGACATCTCCGGCCTCGGCCACCGCCTCGCCGTCCCCACAACCGAACTGCCCTCGGCCACGGGCCACGGCCACTGGAGGCACAACTGGGGCGCCCTGCGCCTGTACCCGCCCGACACCTTCCGCACCTGCCCCGAGCTCATCGCCCCCATGCCCGCCCGCGAACGCGCCGAAGTACCGGCCTGGCCCGCCCGGTTCGCCCACGTCGCCGCCCAAATACGCGTACCCGTCCGCTTCACCTTCGCCGAGTACGAGAAGTGGTGGCGCCACGACGAACACGCCCTGACCGAACTGACAGGACTCCTGCCCCTCGCCCCGCGCGTGCTCGTGGAACGCCAGCCGCAGGCCGGCCACAACATCAGCCTCGGCTGGACCGCCCACACCTACCACCTGCGCGCCCTCGCCTTCCTGGAGGAATGCCTCGCCGGACGCGCGGTCGTCGGCAACCCCCTGCCCGCAGCCGCCTGACCACCCGCCGCCCCCACCGCCCTCGCACACCCCGGCGCACCCGGCGCGCCCCGGCGAAAGGACACCGACCCGCCCGCCACCCCGCGCCCCTCGACGGAAGCGACGAAGTCCATGAACTCCGCCACCACTTCGCTGTTCGCCACGCCACCCGATCCGTCCGCCCTGCGCGCCATGGACCCCGACACCCGCACCCGGATCATCGAAGCCTGGCTCTGCCGGGAACTGGGCCACGTCCTCGACGTGCCGCCCGCCCACCGGGTCAACCCCGACCGCCCCCTGCGCGGCATCGGCGTGGACTCCCTGCTCGCCCTGTGCCTCAAGCGCCGCCTCGAGCTGGAACTCGGCGTGAGCATCAAGGCCCACGACCTGCTGCGCGACGACACCGTCGGCGAAATCGCCGCACTGCTCGCCCAGTCGGTCACCCAACCCGCACAGGCCGCCGCCTACGGCATGACCCGATGAGCGCACCGCACACCGCCGCCCGCCTCTCGGTCGGGACGGGCCGGGTGCACCTGTGGGTGGTCGGCAGCCAGTGGGCCGGCGACCACCCCGAACAGATGGTCACCAGCGAACTCGACGACCGCGAACGGGAACGGGCGGCCGCCTTCGTCCGCCCCCTGGACCGCCTCACCTACCTCATGGCACACATCGCCCTGCGCCGGCTGCTCACCGCCTACACGGACATCCCGCCCGCCCAACTGCCCCTGGGCCGGGACACCTGCCCCTGCTGCGGCGGCCCGCACGGCCGGCCCGTCCTGCACGGCACCCCGCTGCACTTCTCCCTCTCCCACAGCCACGGCATCGCCCTCATCAGCATCGCCGCCGCCCCCCTCGGCGTGGACGTACAGCGCGTACCGACCCTCCAGACCGCCCACCTGTGCCTGCCCGAAATGCACCCCGCGGAACAGCAGGAACTCAACGCCCTGCCCGATGCCGAACGCCCCCGCGCCTTCGGCCGGCTGTGGACCCGCAAAGAGGCCTACTTCAAAGGCCTGGGCACCGGGCTCGGCCGCGAACTGCACTGCGACTACCTCGGCGAACGCACCGGACCCGACGCACCCGCCCGCCCCAAGGGCTGGCGCGTGCAGACCGTACCCAGCTGCCCCGAACACGTCGCCGCCCTCGCGGTGGCCGCCCCCGCCGACGCCCCGCCGCTCGACATCACCGCCCGGCGACTGCCCACGGAATGCCTCTACACCGGCGACGCCACCGAACGGATCGCCGCCGAGCAGCACGTCTGCCCGAACTGGGAGGAGTGACGACCATGCCCACCGCACCGACAGACGCGGCGCCCCGCACCGGGCCCGCGACGCCAGGAGGCCACGGCGCCACCGAAGAACTCAAAGAGATCAAGGAACGCATCCTGCTCGGCCCCGACCCGGCGGCCACCGAACGACAGCACGCCAAAGGCAAACTGACCGCCCACGAACGCATCGCCCTCCTCCTCGACAAGGGAAGCTTCACCGAGATCGAGGCACTGCGCCGGCACCGCGCGACCGGCTTCGGCCTGGAGGCGAAGAAGCCGTACACCGACGGCGTCATCACCGGCTGGGGCACCGTCGAGGGCCGCACCGTCTTCGTCTACGCCCACGACTTCCGCATCTTCGGCGGCGCCCTCGGCGAAGCCCACGCCACCAAGATCCACAAAATCATGGACATGGCCACCGCCGCCGGCGCACCCCTGGTCTCCCTCAACGACGGCGCGGGCGCCCGCATCCAGGAAGGCGTCAGCGCGCTGGCCGGCTACGGCGGCATCTTCCGCCGCAACACCCAGGCCTCCGGCGTCATCCCGCAGATCAGCGTCATGCTCGGCCCCTGCGCCGGCGGCGCCGCCTACAGCCCCGCCCTCACCGACTTCGTCTTCGCCGTACGCGACATCTCACAGATGTTCATCACCGGCCCCGACGTCGTCAAAGCCGTCACCGGCGAGGAAATCACCCAGAACGGCCTCGGCGGCGCCGACGTCCACGCCGCCACCTCCGGAGTGGCCCACTTCGTCTACGACGACGAGGAGACCTGCCTCACCGAAGTCCGCTACCTGCTCTCCCTGCTCCCCGCCAACAACCGCGAACTCCCCCCGGAAACACTGACCGACGACCCCGCCGACCGACCCTGCCCCACCCTCCTGGACACCGTCCCCGCCGACGGCAACCGCTCCTACGACATCCGCACCGTCATCGAGGAAATCGTCGACGACGGCGAACACATGGAAGTCCACACCGCCTGGGCCCCCAACATCGTCTGCACCCTCGCCCGCCTGGACGGCCGCACCACCGGCATCGTCGCCAACCAGCCCGCCTCCATGGCCGGCGTCCTCGACATCAAAGCCAGCGAGAAGGCCGCACGCTTCGTCCAGTTCTGCGACGCCTTCAACATCCCCCTGGTCACCCTCGTCGACGTCCCCGGCTTCCTGCCCGGCGTCGACCAGGAACACGAAGGCATCATCCGCCGCGGCGCCAAACTCCTCTACGCCTACTGCAACGCCACCGTCCCCCGCGTCTCCGTCGTCCTGCGCAAGGCCTACGGCGGCGCCTACATCGTCATGGACTCGCGCTCCATCGGCGCCGACGTCGCCCTCGCCTGGCCCACCAACGAAATCGCCGTCATGGGCGCCGAAGGCGCCGCCAACGTCGTCTTCCGCCGCGAGATCGCCGCCGCCGAGGACCCCGACACCATGCGCGCCCACAAGATCGACGAATACAAGCGCAACCTCGTCCACCCCTACTACGCCGCCGAACGCGGCCTCATCGACGACGTCATCGACCCCGCCGACACCCGCAGGTCCCTCATCAGCGCCCTGACCATGCTCGCCGCCAAGGACGCACCCCTGCCCCGCCGCAAACACGGCACACCCCCCCAGTGAGAGGCCGGCCATGACCACCCAACCCCCCACCCCCGCCCTCGAATTGAAGATCGAACGCGGCAACCCCACCCCCGAGGAACTCGCCGCCGTCATCGCCGTCCTGCACCAGCGCCTCACCCACGCCACCCGCGCCGCCGAAACCCGCCGGCCACCCACCCCAGCCCGCTGGCACCGGCAACAGCCCACCCCCTTCCAGCCCCGCGCCTGGCGCAGCATCCAGTTCCAACGCGCGGCCTGACCCCTCATCCCACGCGCGGCCCGACCCCTCGACAAACACCACACCCTCACTCGAGAAAGGCACGAAGATGCCCACACCCCAGGACGAATCCGGCTTGGAAAACCTCCACCGCCAACTGCGGCTCCTCAACGACCGCCACGAGGTCACCCAGCTCTGCGACCGCTACGTCCTGCACCTCGACAAAGACCGCGCCCACGACTCCTGGCTCGACTCGATCTTCACCGACGACGTCCATCTCACCTTCCCCTTCGGCGAGTTCAAGGGCATCGAAGGACTCGCCGCATTCCAGCAGATGGCCCGCACGAACTTCGCCCGCACCCACCACATCAGCGCAAACCACACCGTCGACCTCGACGGCGACGGCGACCACGCCCGCGTACGCGCCCACCTCATGGCCGTACACGTACCCCAAGCCGACGAGCCCGCCGGCCACTTCGACATCGGCGGCCACTACGAAGCCGAAGCCCGCCGCACCCCACACGGCTGGCGCATCCACCGCTTCGTCTTCGACCTCGTATGGCAGTCAGGCCAAGCCCCGCTCGCCAAAACCGCCCACTGAGCCCTGTGTAGGGTGACGCACAGCGCCAACCCGGACGCCGCGCGTCACCACACACACCCCCCGGCCCACCGCCACTCCTACAACTCGCACACGACTGCGAAAGGGTGAGTGAGTGCCCACTACAGCCCCGGGCCGCCCGACGCGCACCCGCATCCTGGACGCCACCCTCCACCTGCTGACCACCACCGGCCTCACCAAAACCACCACCAAGGCCATCGCAGCCACCGCCCACTGCTCCGAAGCCACCCTCTACAAACACTTCACCGACAAGACCGACCTCCTGGCCTGCCTCTTCACCGAACGCCTCCCCACCACAACGCACCTACTGCCAAACGACACCGACACAGACGCGGAAGCCTGCTGCGCCCACCTGATCGCCCAACTCCTCACCTACTACCAGCAATCCATGCCCCTGCTCGGCGCCCTCCTCGCAGACCCCACCCTGCTCCCCGCCCAGCGAACACCGCCGCACCACCTCCTCCAGGCAGTGACCCGCAGCCTGACCCGCCTGCGCGAGCGCGAACAGATCCCCCCGGACGCCGACATACCCACCGCAGCCACCCTCCTCCTCGGCATCTGCTTCCACCAGGCCGCACTAGCAGCCCTGACACCCCACCAACTCCCGCACCCACCACCCGAGTTCACGGCAGCGGTGGCCCGCACCGTGGCAGCCACCCTCTCCACACCGACACGAACCGCCACCAACCAGGAGTGATGAATGAAGCAAGGCCCGCTGTTCTCGACCGCACGCTGGATCGGCCTGCTCTCCGGCGGCATCTTCACCGGATTCCTCGTCTGCGTCATGGTCCTGGAGAACTCCCTGCGCGACTACGACGGCAAGGTCTACACCCAAGTCCGACAAGTCGAACTCGACTCCCTGGACACCCTCGCCTCCGCCACCCTCATCCCCACCATCATCGCCACAGCGATCCTCGTCATAGGCGCACTCAAGGCCAAGACCAAGGACCGCGACCTGTGGATCCCCCTGACAGCCCTCGCCCTGCTCCTCCTCATCCTCATCCTGACCGTGATCGTCAACCTCCCCATCAACGCCGACCAGAAAGACTGGACCGTCACCGCCCCACCCTCCGACTGGGCAGACGTCCGCGACACCTGGCAGACCTCCCACGCAGTCCGCACCCTCGCCGCACTCCTGGCCTTCGGCCTACTGGCCTACTCCGCTGTGACCCGCAGGACCACCAGCACAGCCCCCACCACACCCGCCCCGGCCCCGCTCTCCGCCCGCTCCTAACCCGCCGCCCTCTCGAACACCGCCCGCACCACACCGACGACAAGGACACGACATGACCGCATACGTCATAGCCGAAGCCCAACTCACCGGCGACCCGCAGACGGTGGCCACCTACAGCGCCAAACTCATCTCCACCATCGAACCCCACGGCGGCCGCTACCTCGTACGCGGAGCCCCCTGGCAAGTACTCGAAGGGAAGAGCGAGGCATTCACCGGCATCATCGAATTCCCCAGCGCCCAAGCAGCCCAACAGTGGTACCAGTCACCCGCCTACCAGGAGATCGCCCCCCTCCGCATACACAACACCCAGGGCAGAATCATGATCTTCGAAGGAGTGACCGCCGCCTGAACCCGGCCGGCCGGCCGTCCCCCACAGCCCCAGGAGCCCCCCAGGGGGCGCGCACCGCTGGGAGCGCGCCCCCGTGGCGCGGAGATCCACACCGCGCCGGACCTCTGCCGTACGCGAGAATGAACGCCTAGACCGCCGTGCCGCATGCCGAGGATCCGCGCAATGACCTCCAGCCCCACCACCGCAGAACACACCGCGCGTCTGGTCCTACGCACGGACCAGCAGGAGGGCCTCACCAGCACGGTCCGCCACCTCCGCCGCCCACGCACCCGCGGACACGCCGTCTCCGCCTGCGGTACCGGCAAGACCCTCTTCGCACTACGCGTCGCCGAGGAACTCGGCGTACGCCACCTGGCAGTGGCGGTACCCAGCCTGGACCTGATCGCGCAATGGGCGGCGGCCGCCCGCGCAGACGGCCGCCACGAACCGATGATCACCGTCTCCTCGCTGAACGCCGCCTCCCACCCACTCCTCGCCGAAGCCAAGGTCGACTCGACCAACGCGGGGGAGTACCTGGCCTACTGGCTCGGCCGCCACAAGACGGCCACGGTGTTCTTCACCTACGACTCACTGTCCAAGATCGAAGAAACCCAGCACTCCGCGATCTTCCCCGCCCCCGTCTTCAACCTGCTGATCGTGGACGAAGCCCACGCCACGGCCGGCACCTGGGAGAAGAACTGGACCGCACTCCACGACAACAACCGCATCCCCGCCGAGCGCCGCCTCTACCTCACCGCCACCCCCTACGTATGGGAAGCCCCACGCCTGACCGAACCGCCCACCACCGGCCCACAGCCCAAACGCACCACCGCCACCGCCCCAGCCTGGGACGACCCATCCCTACTGGCGACCATGGACCAACCGCAGATCTTCGGCCCCCGCCTGCACACCTACTCCCATGCCGACGCCATCGACGACGGCGTCCTGGCCGACTACCAGCTCCTCGTCCCCACCATCACCGACACCGAACTGCGCACCGCGCTCACCGACCCGCAAGCCGGGCCCACCGCGCGCCGCACCACCGCCCTCCACCTGGCCATCCTCAAAGCCATACGCGAACAGGACCTGCGGCACGTATTCGTCTACTTCCAGCAGATCGCCGACGCCGCCGACTTCGCCACCCAGTTCGCCCACACCCTGCGCACCCTCCCCACCGAACTGCGCCCCGACTGGGCGGACGAAATCGTCGTACAGTCCATCGACGGCACCCACAACCCCCACCAGCGCGCCGACATCATCGCCCGCTTCACCAACGCCGACCGCGGCCTACTGGCCAACGCCAAAGTCCTCGGCGAAGGCGTCGACCTCCCCGCCGTCGACGGCATCGTCTTCGCCGACCGCACCACCAGCGTCCGCCGCATCGTCCAAGCCCTCGGCCGCGCCCTGCGCAAACCCCCCACCCTCAAGACGAAGACAGCCAGCCTCGTCATCCCCGCCTACATCCCGCCCGGCGCCGACCCCACCGACCTCCTCGGCACCCCCTACGAAGCACTCTGGCTCGTCACCGCCGCCCTGCGCCACCACGACCAGACCATCGCCGCCCGCGCCCCCCGCGGCAAACACCAGCACCCCGCCCACGACACCCACACCTACATCACCCACCGCTTCCGCTTCGACCACACCCTCGACCCATCAGCGATCGCCCGCGCCCTGAACCTGCTCGCCTGGCCCTCCAACGGCGCCGTCCTCTCAGCCCCCCGCCGCGCAGGCCTCGCCGCCGCCATCCGCTACCACACCGAACACGCCCACCTGCGAGTGCCATCCGACTACGAGGACGCCTACGGCTACCGCCTGGGCTCGTTCATCACCGGCCAGCGCACCGCCTACCAAGCCGGGGCTCTCGACGAGCCGTGGACCGCCGAACTCGACACCCTCGGCATGATCTGGGATGACCACGAAGCCGCCTGGCAGGGACACATGGCCACCGTCGAGGCCTACCACGCCGAGCACGGCCACCTCGCCATCCCCGCACAAGCACCCGGCGGACAGTTCCTCGTCGACCAGCGAGCCCTGGCCCGCAAAGACCGCCTCACCGCCGACCGCAACGCCCAGCTCACCGCCCTCGACCCGGACTGGAAACTCCCCAACGGCCCCGACTGGCACCGCAAATACCACCTGCTACGCCGCCACCTCGAAGCCGGCAACCACCCCAGCACGCTGCGCCGCGACACGGTCATCCATGGGGTGAAGGCGGGCAGCTGGCTGCACCGTCAGTTCACGACCTGGCCCACCCTCGATCCCGGCCGGCGCGACCTGCTCGCCCGCATCGGTCTCACCCCCGACCGCGTCACCCTCGACCAGGAAGGCACCGCAGGCACGTCGCGGCGGCGCACGTTCGCGCAGACCGCCGAGATCCTCCAACTGTTCGTCCGGCGCTGGGGACGCACTCCCGGCGCCCGCGAGTGGATCGAGGTCGACGGCGAGCGCGTCATGATCGGCCCGTGGCTCGCCAAGGCCCGCACCAAACTGAACGCCAGCCAACTCCCCACCAGCCAAGCGGAGTTGCTGTCCGCCACTCTCGCCGAGCACGACATCGATCCGGGCCCCGCCCCTGACCACGGCACCACTCCTCTCCTGCCAGGTGCCGGGAGACGAGAGGATCGGCCGACGCCGCAGGATGCGAGACCAGACCGCCGTGATGGGCGCTGACCTGACACTTTGATGCACGGGACCTACTGTTGGTTTTGTACGTGGGGGCTGACACCACTTGTTGCTCAGAGCGGGGAACGTCCGGTTTCACCGGAGGGCGATGTCTCTGGGTTCTGACAACGCCGGGGGCTTGCAGTGGGAGCATTGACGTGCTCTGCGGGATGAGGCAGCGATGGCTGGCTTCCGGGTCCGCTACACACTCGCCACCAAGCTGGTCAACGAGCTGGGCGAAGCTGCGGACGAGAAGATCCTGACCAAAACCATCGCCCGCTACGGGCGCGTCGATCTTCTCTGCATAGACGAGCTGGGCTACATGGAGCCGGACCGCAGGGGCGCTGAGCTGCTGTTTCAGGTGCTGACGGAGAAGAGCAGCGTCGCCATCGCTATCGTCGTCACGACGATGGCAGAAACTCTCCCCTGCGGCGACAGAACCGGGATCAATGCACCTCCCAGCCACTAGGGTCTGGGCATGGTCAAGCACGTGCCGTTCACCGGAGGCGAGAAGGAAAGCCTGCACACCGCCCTGGACCGACACCGCGACGCGGTCCTATGGAAACTTGAGGGCCTCGACGACGACCAACTGCGCCGCCCGGTGACTCCGTCGGGCACGAGCCTGATCGGGCTGCTCAAGCACCTCGCCGGCGCCGAACTCGGCTGGTTCTGCCTGACGTTCGGCCGCGAGTGCGATCCCCTTCCCTTCGAAGCCGAAGGCGACGAGGCGTCCGACTGGCGCGTGGCTGCTGACGAGTCGGCCAAAGACATCCTGGACTTCTATGCCCGCGCCCGGGCTGCCGCCGACGAGGCGATCGAGAGCCTCGACATCGACGCCACCGGCACCGCCTTCGCGTTCTTCGACGGCGTCACCGTTTCACTGCGCTGGGCACTGATCCACATGCTTGAAGAAGTCTCCCGGCACGCGGGTCATGCCGACGTCCTGCGCGAGTCCATCGACGGCTTCACCGGAGATCACAACTGGGGCTGACGCCAATACCAACCGGGGCTTCGCCCCGATCGGCTTCTGACTCAAGACATCCGGAGGGCCTGCTCCCTCAACGACACGTAAGAGCGGGTTCACCGAAGAGACCGGCAACGGCCCTGCTGTGGCGGCGAGTTCAGCACGCTGCGTGAGGTAGCCGGCCATGGAGGCCCGATGGACGACCCGCATCCTCTCCAGCAGCACGCCCGGGCTGCGGCGTAGATCAGGAGGCGGTCCAGTCGCGTAGCTGGCGGGCGATCCGGGCGACACCGATCGTCCCGGAAGCGGTGTCGCGTACGAGTGCCACGGCCGCCTTGGGCGGGTACTCGAGCCGACGCTCGTTGAGGGCGAGGTAGGCCTCAACCGCGTGCCAGGCGAAAGCCTCGTTCGAGTGCTCCAGGCAGGGCAGTTTCGCCAGCGTCTGCAGCAACGCAGCCGCCTTGAGGTACAGGGACCCGTAGATGTCGCGCTCCATCGCCCGGGCGTTGACCCGGGCGACAGCGGCGTAGAGCGGTCCGTAGTCGTCGACCTGAGGATCACCGTTGAGCAACTCGGCGGCGTGCAACAGGAACGTGACGTCGAGCGGGTGTAGCGGCTCCGGCTGAGTCACGCGGCGTGGCCCCGCTCCTGGCGATCGAGCTCTTGGAGCGCCTGCTGCTCGGCAGCCCGGTGCTCGGCGCTGGGGTCCACACTGCTGGGCTCGGCCGCGAAGGCCGAACCGCTGCGGGCCATCGACGCCCTGAAGCCGTCCAGGAACTGCTGTTCGACAGCGGTCGCACGTTCGTAGGCGGCCGAGAGGATGTACTCCTGCATGCTGACCCCCTCCTGTTTTGCGGCAGCCGCGATGGCGGCCCGCTTCTGGGGGTCGGGGAAACGCAGATTCATCGCCTTGGGTTCCGACATGGCACCCAAGGTACCAGCGGTACCACGCCTTCCGGAATCAAAGACCCGAGCGGCTTGCACCCCCTGCTGCGCGGCTTCATGTCACCGCAAGATCCGTAGCTCCCTCAGAGGGGAGCAGAGACGAACGGGCCCCCAGACGAGACGGACGCAGCGCCACCCGGTGCGCCAGGACCTCGCTTGGTACCGCACGCGGCACCAAGCTGCGCAAGGCCGAGGAGCGGGGGAGAGGCAGAACTCGAATCTTCCAAAGTTATGTAGCTAAGGAAGCACTCGACTCTCCAGAGTCTTCGACTGCATACTCGATCACTTGTCCAATGAAAGTAAGCGAGGCGATTCCCGCAGACAAGAAGCCGCCTCTCCGCCCCTTTCCCAGCCGGCGAGAGTCGGCCACGGAGTGGACGTCTCTCTAACTAGCCTCAGAAACAGTCAAGTTGTACTTGGTAGCACAGGCCAGTCGGGGAGGAGTCACGATCGCGGAGCGATCGGGGCACCGGACCGACGAAACCGACTTGATCCGCGGAGCGGATCCCGGTCCCGGAGGGACCGAGCCGTCTCCGCGGAGCGGAGACGGGTTCCGACGCGTAGCGTCGGCGCGTCGTTCCTGCGGG